>JBEIPX010000036.1:0-13155 GCA_040376815.1 Bradyrhizobiaceae bacterium | reverse complement strand
GAGCCGGGACCGTTACGAATGAGGCTGGGACGGCCCCGGATCAGCCGCGCGTCATGTGATGCCGCGCAGCGTCCGGGGCAACTATGCGGGCGCCGAAAAAATCCGGTAGCGGCGCGGCTGGAGGCCGACCAGATCGCCGGGGTTCAGCTCCCGGTCGCGCGGCGTGTCGATCTCGATCATCGTCTCGCCGCCTTGCGCAGGCAGGACAACGTCCGCCCGCTGGATCGGGCCGAACGCCCGCACCCGCCGCACCGCGCCCTCGATGACGCCGGAACCGACGGGACCGACCTGCATGTCGTGCCGGCGCACGAACAGCCGCGAGGGACCAGCACTTGCGCCCTGCGGCTCAAGATTGAGCGGCTTGCCGCCGAGCTCGACCCGGCCGTCGCGCACGTCCACCGGCAGCACGATCGACTCGCCGATGAAGCCGTGCACGAACGCGGTCGCCGGATTGTCGTAGACCTCGCCCGGCGTGCCGATCTGTTCGATCTTGCCCTTGTCCATCACGACGACGCGGTTGGCGACTTCGAGCGCCTCTTCCTGATCGTGGGTCACGAAGATCGATGTGACGTGAATTTCGTCATGCAGCGAACGCAGCCAGCGGCGCAGCTCCTTGCGCACCTTGGCGTCGAGCGCGCCGAACGGCTCGTCGAGCAGCAGAATGCGCGGCTCGATCGCAAGCGCACGCGCGAGCGCAATACGCTGACGCTGACCGCCAGAGAGCTGGCTCGGATAGCGATCCGCCAGCCAGCCAAGCTGCACGAGATCGAGCAGTTCGTTGACGCGCTTCTTGATGCCGGCTTCGTTGAGACGAACGGCGCGCGGCTGCACGCGCAGGCCGAACGCGACGTTCTCGAACACGTTCATGTGGCGGAACAGCGCGTAGTGCTGGAAAACGAAGCCGACATGCCGTTCGCCGGCGCCGCGCGCCAGCGCGTTCTCGCCATCGAAACGCACCTCGCCGGAATCCGGCCAGTCGAGTCCGGCGATGATCCGCAGCAGCGTCGTCTTGCCGGAGCCCGACGGCCCGAGCAGCGCCAGCAGTTCACCCTTGGCGACCTTGAGGTCGACGCCGTCCAGCGCTGTAAAGTTGCCGAACTTCTTCACGATGTTGCGGACTTCAATCGTCACTTGACACTTGCCCTTCTTGCAGCCGGCTCTCGAGAATGGTTTTCACCACCAGCGTGATCAGCGCCAGCATCGCCAGCAGCGATGCGATCGCGAAAGCCGCCACGAATTGATACTCGTTATACAGGATCTCGACCAGCAATGGCATGGTGTTGGTTTCGCCGCGGATGTGGCCCGAGACTACCGAGACGGCGCCGAATTCGCCCATGGCGCGCGCGTTGCAGAGCAGCACGCCGTAGAGCAGGCCCCACTTGATGTTCGGCAGCGTCACCCGGAAGAACGTCTGCAATCCGGACGCGCCGAGCGAGAGTGCGGCCTCCTCTTCCTGAGTACCCTGCTCCTGCATCAGCGGGATCAGCGAGCGCGCGACGAACGGGAATGTCACGAAGGTCGTCGCCAGGGCGATACCGGGCAGCGCGAACAGGATGTGAATATCGCGTGCCTGAAGCCACGCACCGAAGAATCCCTGCGCGCCGAACAGCAGCACGAACACGAGACCCGAGATCACCGGCGACACCGAGAACGGCAGATCGATCAGCGTGATGAGGATGGTCTTGCCGGGGAAATCGAACTTGGCCACCGCCCATGCGGCGATCACGCCGAAGATGAGGTTGAGGACGACCGAGATCGCGGCAACGGCGAGCGTCAGTTTGATCGCTGACAGCGCTTCCGGTTCGGCCAGAGCAGCAAGGTAGGCACCGATCCCGCGCGAGAAGGCTTGCGCGAAAACAACCACAAGCGGCAGCACGATGAACAGCGACAGAAACGCGATCGCGGTTGCGATGATCACAAAGCGGATCACGCGCGGCTCGGCGCGCACGTCATGCGCGACCGCGTTCGTTTCCCGCGCCGGGAGTGCCGCTACCGAGGTGGTGAGGTCAAGTTCTGCCATGTTCACTAAAGCGCCGGCATCCGGGTCTGCGCCCAGCGCTGCACCCGGTTGATGAAGAAGATGATGACGAACGACACGACCAGCATGACGACCGCGATCGCCGTCGCATCGGCGTAACGGAACTCCGACAGACGGATCACGATCAGAAGTGGTGCGATTTCGGAGACGTTCGGCAGGTTGCCGGCGATGAAGATCACCGAGCCGTACTCGCCGACCGCGCGGGCAAAGGCGAGCGCGAAGCCGGTCAGCAGCGCCGGCGTCAGGCTCGGGACAATGACACGCGTGATCGTGTGCCAGCGATTGGCGCCGAGGCTCGCAGCCGCCTCTTCAATCTCGGGATCGAGATCGATCAGCACCGGCTGCACGGTGCGAACGACGAACGGAATGCCGATGAAGACCATGGCGATGAAAATGCCGATCGGCGTGAACGCAACTTTGATGCCGAGTTCGGCGAGCGGCGCGCCGAGCCAGCCCTTCTGCGCGAACAGTGCGGTCAGCGCGACGCCGGCGACCGCCGTCGGCAGCGCGAACGGAATATCGACCACCGCGTCGAACAAGCGCCGGCCGGGGAAGCGGTAACGCACCAGCGCCCAGACGACGATCGTTCCCATGATGAGATTGACGATGGCGGCGAGAAACGCCAGCCCGAAGGAAATCTTCAGCGCGTTCAGCGTGCGGCGGCTGGTGATGATCTCGATGAACTGGACCCAGCTCAGCTCGAAACTCTTCAGGAAGAGGCCGGCGAGCGGGATCAGAACGATAATGGAAAGCCACGT
Source organism: Bradyrhizobiaceae bacterium (assembly GCA_040376815.1). Lineage (GTDB taxonomy): Bacteria > Pseudomonadota > Alphaproteobacteria > Rhizobiales > Xanthobacteraceae > SG-bin9. The sequence continues at coordinate 10,359 of JBEIPX010000036.1, read as the reverse complement.
CAGCGTCAGTCCCATCGAGAGACCGAAGCCCGGCAGCGTCCGTCGTCCATTTCCTCCGCTCACAGTGCCCCCGCAACGATATCAGGATCAGTTCTTGTAGATCTGATCGAAAATTCCGCCTTCGGCGAAGTGCTCCTTCTGCGCCTTTGTCCAGCCGCCGAACACGTCATCGATGGTGAACAAATCGACCTTGGCGAACGACTTCTCGTACTGCTTGGCGATCTCCGGATCGCGCGGACGGTATGAGTTGCGCGCCGCAATCTCCTGCCCGGTCTTGGTGTACCAGTATTTCAGATAGGCATCCGCAGCCTCGCGCGTGCCTTTCTTGTCGACGACCCTGTCGACGATCGTGATCGGCGGCTCGGCCAGAATCGACAGCGGCGGCGCGACGATCTCGAATTTGTTCTCGCCGAATTCCCTGACTGCAAGGAAGGCTTCATTCTCCCACGCCAGCAGCACGTCGCCGACTCCGCGTTCGACGAAGGTCACGGTCGAACCGCGCGCGCCGGTGTCGAGCACCGGCACGTTCTTGAAGACGCTGGCGGTGAAGGCCTTTGCCTTCTCCACCGAGCCGTACTTCTTGAGCGCGAAGCCCCAGGCCGCGAGATAATTCCAGCGTGCGCCGCCGGACGTCTTCGGGTTCGGAGTGATCACGCCAACACCCGGTTTCGCCAGATCGTCCCAGTCCTTGATCGCTTTCGGATTGCCCTTGCGCACCAGGAATACGATCGTCGAGGTGTACGGCGAGGAATTCAGCGACAGGCGCTTCTGCCAATCCGGCGGGAGCAGTCCCTTGTTGGCGATCGCATCGATGTCGTATGCGAGCGCAAGCGTTACGACGTCGGCTTGCAGACCGTCGATCACGGAGCGCGCCTGCGAACCGGAACCACCGTGCGACTGCTTGACCTCGACGCTCTTGCCGGTGTCCTTCTGGTAGGCTGCAACGAACGCCTTGTTAAATTCCGCATAAAGCTCGCGCGTCGGATCGTACGACACGTTGAGCAGCGTGATATCGGCGGCGAACGCAGAACTTGCCCAGAGCAGACTCGCAGCAGCAGCGAGAACCAGACGGCTACTCATTTTCGATCTCCATGTACCGGACGACAGTGGTCGTAACAGGCCGCGGCGAAGGTCTTGGAGAAGGCTCATCGTGTCAACGAAACCGGATTTCTTTGTGGCCGACGCAAGTAGGTCAGCATGCTACGACAGCTTCGCGGTGTGAATGCCGCATTCTGTCTTGCCCTTTCCGCGCCACCGGCCGGCACGCGCATCCTCGTCCGGCGCTGTCCGGCTCGAGCACGGCATACAGCCGACCGACGCGTATCCGGATGCGACGAGCGGATGCGGCGGCAGTTTGGAATGCTTGAAAACCGCTTCTAGTTCCTCGCGCGAGACGTTCGCCAGTGGATTGAATTTGAGACGATTGCCATCGGTTTCGACAACGGGAATGGCGGAGCGCTCGCCACCCTGGAAGCGCTTGCGGCCATTAATCCAGGCTTTGAAAGGCTTTAACGCACGCTGTAGCGGCTCGACCTTGCGGATGAAGCAGCAGCGATCCGGATCAGAAAACCAGAGATCGCGCTCGCCGTCCTCGCGCGCGAGATTGTCATCCAAAGGCTTGATGCTGCGCACGTCTTTTAAGCCGAGCTGCGCGGTCAGCGTATCGCGATAGGCGAGCGTCTCCTCGAACAGCCAGCCGGTATCGAGAAATACCACAGGAACTGCCGGATCGACGTCTGCAACAATCTTGAGCAGCGCCGCTGACTCGGTACCGAACGACGACACCACCGCGAGATTCTCTCTCCCGACGGCCCGCAATGCAGCAGCGACGATTTCGCGCGGAGCAGCGTTGATTAGCGCGCGGTCCAGCTCTTCGGCGGACGGCACAACAGCTGGCAGTAAGCTGGCGTCGCGAACGCTATGCGATGATGCGACAGTGCTCATGAGCCTGCGGTCTCCGCATGCCGGGCAACGCGCCGGCGAAATGCTGTCACGCGCCCATCGCCGGTCGGCTGATAGAACACCGAATAGCGCGATGCGACATCGGCGAATGCTTCCGCATCGCTCTGCTTCTTCACATCGAACGCATCGAAACCGGCGCGCAGCATGAAGACGAACTGATCGCGCAGCACCTGACCGGTGGCGCGCAGCTCACCCTTGTAGCCGTGACGCTCACGCAGCAGACGCGCCTGCGTGTAAGCACGTCCATCACGGAAGCTCGGAAACACCAATGCCACCGCGGCCAGCTTGCCGAGATGCGGGACGAGATCGTCGACGTCGCGACTGTTCGGCCAGATCACGCCAACGTTCCCTGAGCGCGAGAGGATCTCTGCCGGATCGGCGAGAAATCGCGTCGCGCCGACCAGCACGTCGCCGCTGGCGGGCAGTTCCGCGTCATCGGCTACATGGGCGAACGTGTCGCTTGCGATCTTGTTGCCCTTAACGAGTGGCATAGACGCGCTCCTTAAACGGCGTGACACCGAGCCGTTTCACCGTCTCGACGAAAGTTTCATCCGGACGCGTGCGCAGCGCCAGATAAGCCTCGACAATATCCTCGATGACGTCCGCGACTTCCGCGAACGGAACAGCAGGCCCGATCAGCGTGCCCATCTCGGCCTTCTCGTCGGCGCGGCCGCCGATGGTGATCTGGTAGAACTCTTCGTTGTTCTTCTCCACGCCCAGAATGCCGATGTGGCCGACGTGGTGATGACCGCAGGCGTTGATGCAGCCGGAGATATTGATGTGCAGCTTGCCGATCAGCGCTGCCAGTTCGGGATCGGCGAAACGCCGCGTCAGCTCCTGAGCGATCGGAATCGACCGCGCATTCGCCAGCGAGCAGTAGTCGAGCCCCGGGCAGGCGATGATATCGGTGACGAGATTGACGTTCGGCGTGGCGACGCCGATCTTGTCGAGCGCCCGCCACAGCGCGGGCAGGTCTTTCCTGGCGACGTTCGGCAGCGCCAGGTTCTGTTCATGGCCGACGCGGATTTCACCGAACGAATACTTGTCGGCGAGATCGGCGATCACATCCATCTGCTCTGCCGTCGCATCGCCCGGAGGGGCGCCGACCGGCTTCAGCGACAGCGTGACGATGGCGTAACCCGGCACGCGGTGCGGCGCGACGGAATTGCCGAGCCACATGGCGAAACGCGGATCGCTGGCCTTGGCCTTGTTCAACTGGTCCGGATCGTCGGAGAGCCGCTGATAGTCGGGATACGTGAAACGCGAGCGGATATCAGCAACCACCGCGTCATCGAGCGCGAGGATACCGTCGCGCATCTGCACCCACTCGTCCTCGACTTCCTGCGCGAACTTCTCGATGCCGAGTTCGTGCACCAGAATCTTGATGCGTGCTTTGTAGATGTTGTCGCGGCGCCCGTACTGGTTGTAGACGCGCAGGATCGCCTCGACGTAGCTCAGAATATCGCGATGGCTGACGAACGGCTTGATCGTCTTGGCGATGAACGGCGTACGGCCAAGGCCGCCGCCGACCAGCACCTCGAAGCCGGTTTCACCCTTATCGTTTTTCAGGATGCGCAGGCCGATATCGTGAATCTTGATCGCGGCGCGATCGTGCTCCGACGCGGTGATCGCGATCTTGAACTTGCGCGGCAGGAACGAGAATTCCGGATGCAGCGTCGAATACTGCCGCAGGATTTCCGCCCAGATGCGCGGGTCCTGGATCTCGCCCGGCGCGACGCCGGCCCATTGGTCGGTGGTGATGTTGCGGATGCAGTTGCCCGAGGTCTGCATGCCGTGGATGCCGACGGACGCAAGGTCTGCCAGCGCATCGGGCAGCTCGGCGAGCTTAATCCAGTTGTACTGGATGTTCTGCCGTGTGGTGAAATGCCCGTAGCCGCGATCGTAGCGGCGCGCGACATGGGCGAGCTTGCGCAGCTGCGCCGATGACAGCGTGCCGTAGGGAATGGCGACCCGCAGCATGTAGGCATGCAGTTGCAGGTAGACGCCGTTCATCAGGCGCAGCGATTTGAATTCGTCCTCGGTCAGTTCGCCCGAGAGCCGGCGCTGCACCTGATCGCGGAATTCGGAAACGCGCTCGTTGACGAGAGTGCGGTCGATTTCATCGTAAGCGTACATGTTGAAACCTTCAGGCCGTCACCGGCAGCAGCGGAATGGTCACGCCTTCCGAGCGGATATGCTCACGCAGGTTGCCGGGCTCAATCTTGCCTTCGATCACATCGACGGGAGCGATGTAGGCGCCGACGGCACCGACGTCATCGGCCACCGCCTCTGCAAGAAGCGCACGGGCGTCATCCGCGTTACGCACGACGGCCGCGTCGGCAATGCGCGCCGACCAGCCGTTGCCGGTCCGATAAATCACCGCGCCGTCGCTGGTGCGGTTGGCGGTGACGATCGAGGGCCCGGTGATCTTGATTTTTTGCTGAAGCGGAGAGGTCATTCGGCAGCCATTTTCATGTCGATGGGTCCGTGAGTGACGAGATCGTTGAGAAAGGCATCGCGCCACGGCGCGGAATGCATCACCACGTCTCCGATGATGAGAATGGCGGGACCATTCTCCACCTGAGCGGCGAGCGCGGGGAGTTCGTTGAGAGTGCCGACGACCGATTTCGCATCAGGGCGCGTTGCACGAGCGAATACGCCGACCGGCGTTTGCGGCGAGCGGCCAGCCGCAAGCAAACCCTCGCGGATCGCCGCAGCCGCGGTAATACCCATGTAGACGACAACCGTCATCTTGGTGTCGGTGAGCGTTGACCAGTCGACAGCTTCGGCATCGGGCGCCTTGTGCGCTGTCAGCAAGGTGATGCGCAGCGCCTGATGCCGGAACGTCAGCGGCACCTCGGACTCTGCAGCCGCACCCCAGCCGGCGGTGATGCCGGGAATAACCGTGTACGCCACGCCCGCCTCGCGCAGCGCCGCAATCTCCTCGCCGCCGCGGCCGAAGACGAACGGATCGCCGCCCTTCAACCGCACGGCGCGCTGACCTGCCTGCGCCGCCTCGATCATCAGCTTGTTGATGTTGTCCTGGCCGATGCCCGGCTTGCCGATGCGGCGACCGACCGAGACGCGCGCGGCGTCGCGGCGCGCGCGGTCGAGAATCTCCGGCGAGACGAGGTCGTCGTAGAAGACGATGTCCGCGTCCTGAAGTGCGCGGAGCGCCTTCACGGTCAACAAGTCCGGATCGCCGGGACCGGCGCCGACCAGCGTTACGAACCCCGGTGAAGCCTTGCCGGCAAAGTCAGCCGGATCGGCAATCGCATTGAGCTGCTTCTCGGCATCGCTCGTGCGGCCGGCGAGAACGGCCGCGCCGATCGGCCCATCGATCACGCGCTCCCAGAAACGGCGGCGCAGCGGCATGTCGCCGATGCGTTCGGCAAAAGCCTTGCGGAATTTTCCGATGAAGGTGGCGAGATCTCCGATGCGCGACGGCAGCGCGGCTTCGATGCGCTCGCGTACGCGCCGCGCAACCACCGGCGAGGCTCCACCGGTGCCGACTGCGACAACGACATCGCCGCGATCGACGATCGCCGGAAAGATGAAAGTCGAATGCTGAAGGTCGTCCATCACGTTGACGGGCAAGCCAACGGCCTTCGCACGATTGGCCATGGCGATGCCGACATCGCCTGCGCCAGCGCAAAGAATGGCAATGACGTTTGTGAGGTCGTCATCCAGCGGGTCGCCCGACACACGTTCGATGCGCGCAGCGCTCGCACTATCGAGACCTGAAACGTCGAAATCGCCGTCGGTCGCATACCAGCGCACACGCGCACCGGCCGACATCAAGAGGCGCAGTTTCGCGCGCACCAGCTCGCCCGCACCCACGAGAACGATGGGTCCAGCCTGCAAATCAAGGAAGACAGGTAGAAAGCGCATCCTAGTGGTCCGATTCTAACATTCGCACTTCATTGCCGCGCTGTCGGTTCGCGAATGTTAGAATCGAAGGACCACTAGCAATTAAAGGATCTAGTGGAGCTTTGAATTTGACATTCGCTGAAGATGGCTCCGCAACCAGTGAGCGAATGTCAAATTCGCTCCACTAGTGGTCCGCTTCCCCATTGGCGGGGTTGACTGGAATTATTTTCTATATATGTATCTTCAATCGGCAGCAAAGAGAAAATTATTTCTTCTACGCTGCATCGCAACTTTAGAATGTTTCGACCCTGAACGCCACGGCCGGGAGACAGATCTTCTCCGGCATACGGCAGCGCCGATCACGGCATTCGGGCAGTGGCTGGAGGCCTGCGCATGAGCGATGCAATTCCTGCTCTCAAGAGCGAGCTTCCCCGATCACATTCCGGCGACCTCGTCCCGAGTATGGACCATCTCGACGAACTCGAAGCGCAGAGCATCTACATTCTGCGCGAGGCGTTCGCGCGGCTGAAGAAGCTCGCGCTGCTCTGGTCGCTTGGCAAAGACTCCAACGTGATGATCTGGCTCGCCCGCAAGGCGTTCTTCGGCAAGGTCCCCTTCCCGGCGCTGCACGTCGATACCGGCAAGAAATTTCCGGAGATGTACGCCTTCCGCGATCGGTACGGGAAGGAGTGGGGCCTCGACCTGCGCGTCGATCCCTGTCCGCCGATCGATGCGGTCGATCCGACCTTGCCGCCGGCCGCCCGCTCGGCCGCGCGCAAGACCGAAGGTCTGAAGATGGCGCTGGCGAAGTACGGCTTCGACGGCCTGATCGCCGGCATCCGCCGCGACGAGGAAGCGACCCGCGCCAAGGAGCGCGTGTTCTCGCCGCGCGGCACCGAGGGCGGTTGGGACGTGCGTGATCAGCCGCCGGAATTCTGGGATCAGTTCAACGCATCACCGCCGCCGGGCGCACATCTGCGCATCCATCCGATCCTGCATTGGACCGAGGCGGACATCTGGGCCTACACCAAGCGCGAAGGCATTCCGATCATCCCGCTGTACCTGTCGAACAACGGCAAGCGCTACCGCTCGCTCGGCGACCAGGACATCACCTTCCCCGTCGCATCGCAGGCGTCGAGCATCGACGAGATCATGGTCGAACTCGAGAGTACCAAAGTGCCGGAGCGCGCCGGACGCGCACTCGATCACGAGACCGAAGACGCGTTCGAGCGGCTGCGGGTCTCGGGCTATCTGTAAGTTACGGTTGTTGCCATGAACATGATCGCCCCCGCCGCCTCCATTGCCAGCGCCGCCTCCGCCGCGCTACGCCCGCAAGTCCGCATCGTCATCGTCGGTCACGTGGACCACGGCAAGTCGACGCTGGTCGGCCGCCTGTTGCACGAAACCGGAAGCCTGCCCGACGGCAAGCTGGAGATGCTGAAGGCCGTCAGCGAGCGCCGCGGCATGCCGTTCGAATGGTCGTTCCTGCTTGACGCGCTCCAGACCGAGCGCGATCAGGGCATTACCATCGACACCACACAAATCCGTTTCAAGACACCCTCGCGCGATGTCGTCCTGATCGACGCGCCCGGCCACGCCGAATTCTTGCGCAACATGATCACCGGCGCGTCGCAAGCCGACGCTGCGGTACTGATCATCGACGCGCTCGAAGGCGTGCGCGACCAGACCCGCCGTCACGGCTATCTCTTGCATCTGCTCGGCATCCGTCAGGTGGCCGTGGTCATCAACAAGATGGATCGCGTCGATTACGCGCAATCGCGTTTCGACGAGATCAGCCGCGAGATTTCCGCGCATCTCACCGGCCTCGGCGTGACGCCGGCAGCTATCGTTCCGATTTCAGCCCGTGACGGCGATGGCGTAACCACCCGCACGCCGAACATCGGCTGGTACACCGGCCCGACTGTCGTCGAGGCGCTGGACGGTCTTGAGCCTGCGCGGCCGATGACGTCGTTGCCGCTGCGCCTGCCGATCCAGGCGATCTACAAGTTCGACGATCGCCGCATCGTGTCCGGCCGCATCGAAGCCGGACAACTCTCGACCGGCGACGAAATCGTCATCATGCCGGCTGGCAAGATCGCCAGGATCAAGTCGGTGGAAAGCTGGCCGGTGACGCCGGTGAAAGGCCCGCAGGGTGCGGGACGCTCCGTCGGCATCACACTCGACCGCGAACTGTTCGTCGAACGCGGCGACATTATCAGCCATGTCGGCACAGCTCCGCGCGATACGCGCCGGCTGCGCGCGCGCATCTTCTGGCTGCACGATGCGCCGCTTGCCAAGGGCGCGCAGATTCTCGTACGCCTCGGCACCAAGGAAACCCGCGCCACGGTCATCGCCATCGACAAGGCGGTGGATCCGGGTGAACTCGCGAGCCTTCAGACGGATTCCATCAAGCGCAACCACGTCGGCGAGATCGATCTGGCTTTGGCGCAGCCGCTCGCGGCCGATCCCTACACCGAGAACCCGCGCACGGGACGCCTGGTGATCGAAGTCGCCGGCCGCATCGCCGGCGGCGGCCTCGTGCTCAGCGTCGATGCGGGCGCGCGCGCAATTCCGGTCGATATTGTGCCGGTCGAATCCGCGCTGCGTACCGACGAGCGCTCGGCGCGCTACGGCCACGCCGGCGCGGTGCTCTGGCTCACCGGCCTGCCGGGATCGGGCAAGTCGACGATCGCGCAGACGCTAGAGCGCAAGCTGTTCAGCCGCGGCGGTTCGCCGATCTTCCTCGACGGCGACACACTGCGCGCGGGCTTGAACGGCGACCTCGGCTTCACGCCGAAGGATCGCAGCGAAAACATCCGCCGCCTCGCCGAGGTCGCGAGCCATCTCGCGCGCAACGGCCACATCGCCATCGTCGCCGCGGTTTCACCATCGGCTGACGACCGCGCTCAGGCGCGGCGGATCGCCGACGATACGTTCCGCGAGATCTTCGTTGCGACCCCGCGCGAGGTCTGCGAAAGCCGCGATCCCAAAGGCCACTACGCCAAGGCCCGCGCCGGAACGCTGACGAACTTCACCGGAACCGGCAACGACTACGAGAAACCCGCTGCCGCCGAGCTCGTTATCGATACGACCGACCGCACCGCCTCCGATGCTGCCGACGAGATCGAGCGCATGCTGGCGCGAACCGGCGTGCTGTTCTCCGAGCCTGCGGACCTCGCCGCCAACATCTGAACGCAGCTCGCCAGGGCTCACTTGTTGCCCCAACGGACGGCGCATCGGCCCAGCCGCCGGCGCGCCTCACAAGCATGCAAGACCGGGAAACCGGCGCTTCTCACGGAAATTCCATCAGAAATTGCCGGTATGCCCCTCCTTTGGCGGGCTTTCCTTGGCCGGGCCTTTGGCGCTACAAGAGCCCCTGAATGCAGCCGCCCCCTCCGGGCGGCCTTTTCCTTGCCCTCAAATCCAGCGGCCCAACAGCCGTATTCGTGAGACCAGCGAAGATGAAACGTATTGATGCCAGTGGTTTGAAAGTCGCGCCGATCCTGTTCGATTTCATTGCCAAGGAGGCAGCGCCGCAGACGGGGATTTCGCCGGATGCGTTCTGGGCCGGGTTCGCCGGAGTTCTGAAGACTCTCGCCCCGCGCAACAAGGAACTGCTCGCCGTTCGCGACACTCTTCAGAACAAGATCGACGCCTGGCATCGTGCCAACAAAGGCAAGCCGATCGACATCAATGCCTACACCGCGTTCCTGAAGGAGATCGGCTACCTGCTGCCGGAACCCGCGACGCGGCAGGTCGAGACGGCGAACGTCGACGAAGAGATCGGCAAGATCTGCGGGCCGCAACTCGTGGTACCGCTGACCAACGCACGCTATGCGCTCAACGCCGCCAATGCGCGCTGGGGCAGCCTGTACGATGCGTTCTACGGCACCGACGCGATCCCGCACGATCCGAGCGAAGCCGGCAAGGGCTATAACAAGGCGCGCGGCGACAAGGTCATCGCGAAGGCAAAGGCCTTCCTCGATCAGGCCGTTCCGCTCGCGACCGGCAACCACAGCGACGCGACCTCCTACAGCATCGTCAGCGGCAAGCTCGACGTGAAGTTGAAGAGCGGCAACGCCACTGCGCTGAAGAATGAAGCCCAGCTCGCCGACTATCAGGGCGACGCGGCCTCTCCGTCGGCCGTGCTGCTCGTCAACAACGGCATGCACATCGAGATCAGGATCGATCGCAGCCACTCGATCGGCAAGGACGATCCGGCCGGCGTCGCCGACGTCATCATGGAAGCCGCGGTGTCGACCATTCTCGACATGGAAGACAGCGTCGCCGCAGTCGATGCCGAGGACAAGGTCGCCGCATGGCGCAATTGGCTCGGCCTGATGAAGGGCGACCTCGCCGAAAGCTTCGACAAGGGCGGCAAGACCATCACCCGCGCGCTCAATGCCGATCGCACTTATGTGGCCTCCAACGGCTCTGCGGTCACGCTGCCCGGACGCAGCCTGCTGTTCGTCCGCAACGTCGGCCACCTCATGACCAACCCCGCCGTCCGCCTTCCCAATGGCAGTG
>JBEIPX010000206.1:0-5940 GCA_040376815.1 Bradyrhizobiaceae bacterium | reverse complement strand
GCAGGTCGACAGTCTGCAAGGCCTGATCGCGAAAATGGAGCAGGACTTGAAGAGCGCCGCGAAGGCCGCGGCCGCCGCCAGCCTGCAAGGCGCGCCGTCTGGCGTTAAGCCTAATGCCAGCGTCTTCAAGGACCCCGGCCGATTGACTCCGGCCATCGCCTTCGCCTCGGCCAAAGGCCTGCTCTCGCTACCGGTAAATGGGGTCAGAATTCGCGATTTTGGGCGCTCTGATGGCGCCGGTGGCGTCGAAAAAGGCATTTCCTTGGCAACGCGTCCGGGCGCACAGGTCACAACGCCGTGTGATGGCTGGGTTGTGTATTCCGGACCCTTCCGCAGCTATGGACAACTCTTGATCATCAATGCCGGTGGCGGGTATCATGTCTTGCTCGCCGGGATGGAACGAATTTCGGTGAATATCGGCCAGTTTGTGCTGACGGGAGAACCAGTGGCCACGATGGGATCGACATCCCAGGTCGCCGCAATCCTCGCGACCGCGGCAACCCAGCCAGTGCTCTATATCGAGTTCCGCAAAGACGGGACTTCAATCGACCCCGGCCCATGGTGGGCGGCAACTGAAGGCGAGAAGGTTCGCGGATGATGCGCAAGACTTCGTTGATTCTCCTGAGTGCCGCCGCCGGTGCAGCGCTCACCTTGTTCATGACCCAGCCCCGCGCGGTGCTGGTCGGTTCGGCCGCGCGCGCCGCGACGTCGGATACCTATCGCCAGCTCAACCTGTTCGGTGACGTGTTCGAGCGCGTTCGCGCCGACTACGTCGAGAAGCCGGATGACTCGAAGCTGGTCGAGACGGCGATCTCGGGCATGCTGCAGGGTCTCGATCCGCACTCGAGCTACATGGATGCGAAGAGCTTCCGCGACATGCAGGTGCAGACCCGCGGCGAGTTCGGCGGCCTCGGCATCGAAGTCACGATGGAAGAGGGCCTGATCAAGGTCGTCTCTCCGATCGACGATACGCCTGCCTCGAAGGCCGGCATCATGGCCAACGACGTCATCACCAACCTCGACGACGAAGCGGTGCAGGGTCTCACCCTGAACCAGGCTGTCGAGAAGATGCGCGGCCCGGTCAATACCAAGATCAAGCTGAAGATCATCCGCAAGGGTGCCGACAAGCCGATCGAAGTGACGCTGACCCGCGACAACATCCGCGTCCGTTCGGTGCGTTCGCGCGTCGAGAGCGACGATATCGCCTACATTCGCGTCACCACCTTCAACGAGCAAACTACCGAAGGCCTGAAGCGCGAGATCGGCAACCTCACCACCCAGATCGGCGCCGACAAGCTGAAGGGCTTCATCATCGACCTGCGCAACAACCCGGGCGGCCTGCTCGAAGAGGCCGTGTCTGTGTCGGATGCGTTCCTCGAGCGCGGCGAAATCGTCTCGACCCGCGGCCGCAACGCCGACGAAACCCAGCGCCGCACTGCCAAGTCGGGCGACCTGACCAAGGGCAAGCCGGTGGCGATCCTCATCAACGGCGGCTCGGCCTCGGCGTCGGAAATCGTCGCCGGAGCGTTGCAGGACCACAAGCGCGCGACGCTGATCGGCACGCGCTCGTTCGGCAAGGGCTCGGTGCAGACCATCATCCCGCTCGGCTCGGGCAACGGCGCGCTGCGCCTCACCACGGCGCGCTACTTCACGCCGTCGGGCAAGTCGATCCAGGCCAAGGGCATCTCGCCGGATCTCGAGATCCTGCAGGACATCCCGGATGAGTTGAAAGCCAAGACCGACACCAAGGGCGAAGCTTCGCTGCGCGGCCACCTCAAGGCTGAGGGCCAGGAAGAGACCGGCTCGCAGTCCTACGTCCCACCGGACGCCAAGGACGACAAGGCGCTGAAGACCGCCGTTGATCTCTTGCACGGCATCAAGGTCAACGCCCAGTCGACCCCGGAGAAGCCCAAAGCGGCAAACTGATCACTGTCCGGTTCCACATCTGAAACAAAAGGCGGCTTTCGGGCCGCCTTTTTGCTTTTGAGGTCTGTCACCGGCGGGCTGGTGCCTGATTCGGCATGGTAGGATTCGGTGATTGATTCGCGAGGGTTACCCACCCGTGTCCGTTGATGACCTGAGCGCCCCGTTAGGGCAGGACAAGCCGCGCAAAAAACGGCTCGCCGTGCGCATGCCGGTCACGGCGATGCAGGCGCTCGCGGGCCTCCTGGGCTTGTTTCTGCTGGCCTTCCTCGGCGTCGCCCTGTTCAACGACAATCCGTTCGGCGGCGAACCGATGGCCCGCGTCGCCATCAATCCTGCAAGCTTGCCCGCCGGTCCCGTCGCGAAATCCGCAACCCCGGACGACACGAAAGCACCGCAACCGGCGCAGGCTGTGCAAATCCCACCCGCCGACACCGGCCGCAAGACGGTCACCATTATCGACGGCTCGAGCGGTGCGCGGCGCGAAGTTCCGGTCGGCAGCGCCAGTGAGCCCGGCAAGGATGGCGGCGGCATCGCCGCACCTCCCGCCCGGATGGAGGGCATCAACCAGAAGCTCTTGGAGAACTCGCGCTACGGCATGATTCCGATCGCCGCCGAGGGGTTGAAGCCGTTCGACGCCTATGCCGCCGGCACGCCGCTCGATCGCGCACGCGCCGCGAAGCTGCCGAGCATCGCCATCGTCGTCGGCGGGCTCGGCGTCGGCGCTGCCAAGACCAACGATGCCATCATGAAGCTGCCCGGCGCGATCACGCTGGCGTTCACGCCCTATGGTTCCGATCCCGGCAAGCTGGTCGAGAGGGCGCGGGCGCAGAAGCACGAGGTGCTGCTGCAAATTCCGATGGAGCCGTTCGATTACCCGGACAACGATCCCGGTCCGCAGACGCTGCTGACCACGCTCGGCGGCGAACAGAACCTCGATCGCCTGCATTGGCATCTCAGCCGTTTCCAGGGCTATGTCGGACTCGCCAACTTCATGGGCGCGCGCTTTGTCGCCACCGACGCCGCGCTGCAGCCGGTGCTGCGCGAAGCCGCCAAGCGCGGCCTCGCTTTCCTTGACGACGGCACCTCGCCGCGCAGCGTCTCGTCAGCCGCCGCCAATGCGCAATCGCTGCCGTTCGCCAAGGCCGATGTCAGCATCGATGCGGTCCCGACCGCGGCCGAAATCGACCGGGCGCTGGCCAAACTCGAAAACATCGCTAGGGAACGCGGCAGTGCTGTCGGCGTCGCATCGGCGCTGCCGGTATCCATTGACCGTATTGGCGCCTGGGCCAAGGCGCTGGAAGGCCGCGGTTTCCTCCTGGTTCCATTGACAACCGTGATGCAAAAAACAAAATCGAGCTGATCTCGATACGGAGAACGTTTCGGAATGCCGCGTTACGAAGAGCTGCCGTACCGGAGTTGTGTTGGCATTATGCTGATCAACAAGGACGGACTTGTCTTCATCGGCCGGCGTGCCGGTGGCATCGAGCACGTCGATGAGACCCATGTCTGGCAGATGCCGCAGGGCGGCATCGACAGCGGCGAGGACAGCTGGACGGCGGCGAAACGCGAGCTATTTGAAGAGACCGGCGTCAAATCGGTCGAGAAGATCGGCGAAGTGCCGGACTGGCTAACCTACGACATTCCCCGCACAGTCGCCGGCCGCACCTGGAAGGGCCGCTATCGGGGCCAGAAGCAGAAGTGGTTCGCTATGCGCTTCACCGGCAAGGATAGCGAGATCGACGTATCCAATCCGGGCGGCGGCGGACACAAGCAGGAATTTGTCGCCTGGCGCTGGGAGCCGATGAAGAATCTCCCCGAGTTGATCGTGCCGTTCAAACGGCCGGTCTACGAGCGCGTGGTGAAAGAGTTCAAGACGCTCGCCTGATCCGCACGGCGCTTCGGCGAGAGAACATCCATGACCAGCGACAAGCCCTATCGGCCGAATGTCGGCATCGCGCTGTTCAACGCGCAAGGACTCGTGCTGATCGCGCACCGTTTCAAGGACGATGGCCCCGAGATCATTCTGCCGGGACGCGAATGGCAGATGCCGCAGGGCGGCGTCGACGAACGCGAAGATCCGCACAAGGCGGCGGCACGCGAGTTATGGGAAGAGACCGGCATCACCAGCGCGAGCTATCTCGGCGAGACCGACTGGCTGACTTACGAATTCCCGCCCTACAACGGCCTACCACATCGGCTCGCGAAATTTCGCGGCCAGCGGCAGAAGTGGTTCGCTATGCGTTTCGACGGCGACGAGTGCGAGATCGATCCGCTCACAGCTCGCGACGGCCAGCCGCCGGAGTTCGATCAATGGCGTTGGGAACGGCTCGATCGCATCGCCGATCTCGTGGTGCCGTTCCGCGAGAAGGTCTATCGCACCGTGGCGAAAGAGTTTGCGCGGTTTGCAAAGCAAACCACCTGACTCGTCATTGCCGGGCTTGACCCGGCAATCCAGTTTTTCTCACGAAGAAAGATGGATGCCCGGATCAAGTCCGGGCATGACGACCATAGGTCGCGATCAGTGCATCGCTGTCGAAACGACGTGCTGCTGAATCGTCTTGAAGTGGTCGAGCCGTTCGATGGCGCGGTCGAGGACGTTGCCCTCGAGCTCCTTGAGGTCTTCTTCCATCGAAGAAATCTGCTCGGCAAACTGCGCGCGATCGAGATCCTGCACGGATACGGCCGTCTCAGCGAGCACGGTGAGGCCCTTGTCGTTCACCTCGGCGAGACCGCCGAGCACGATGATCTTCATGTGCTTGCCGCCGACCGTGATGGTGAGAATTCCCGGACGAACGCTGGCGATCATCGGCGCATGTCCGGCCATGACGCCGAAATCACCCTCGAGGCCAGGCACATCTACCTGATCCACTTCGCCGGAATAGGCGAGCTTCTCAGGCGAGACGAGTTCGAAGTGGAGAGTTGCCATGATGGTCTCTTGACGGCTTTCTCTGATCTATTTCCTCATCCTGAGGAGATCGCATCGCGATCGTCTCGAAGGATGAGGCCCGTTTTCTGCTTCGCCCTTCGAGACGCCGGCCTTTGGCCGGCTCCTCAGGGTGAGGCGTCAGCAAACTTAACTCAGGCCGCTTCAGCCGCGAGCCGTTTGCCCTTCTCGACGGCTTCTTCGATGGTGCCAACCATGTAGAAGGCCGCTTCCGGCAGGTGGTCGTATTTGCCTTCGCAAAGGCCCTTGAAGCCCTTGATGGTGTCGGCGAGCTCGACGAACTTGCCCGGCGAGCCGGTGAACACTTCGGCGACGTGGAACGGCTGCGACAGGAAGCGCTCGATCTTGCGGGCGCGGGCGACCGCGATCTTGTCCTCTTCCGACAGTTCGTCCATGCCGAGAATGGCGATGATGTCCTGCAGCGCCTTGTAGCGCTGAAGCACCTGCTGCACCTGACGCGCGACCTGATAGTGCTCCTCGCCGACGACCAGCGGCGACAGCATGCGCGAGGTCGAGTCGAGCGGGTCCACCGCCGGATAGATGCCCTTTTCGGCGATCGAGCGGTTCAGCGTCGTGGTCGCGTCCAAGTGGGCGAACGAGGTTGCCGGCGCCGGGTCGGTCAAGTCGTCGGCCGGAACGTAAATGGCCTGCACCGAGGTGATCGAACCCTTGGTGGTGGTGGTGATGCGCTCCTGCAGCGCGCCCATGTCGGTCGCGAGCGTCGGCTGATAACCCACCGCGGAAGGAATACGGCCGAGCAGCGCCGACACTTCCGAGCCCGCCTGCGTGAAGCGGAAGATGTTGTCGACGAAGAACAGCACGTCCTGGCCCTGATCGCGGAAGTGCTCGGCGATCGTCAGACCCGTGAGGCCGACGCGGGCGCGCGCGCCCGGCGGCTCATTCATCTGGCCGAACACGAGGGCGCACTTCGAACCTTCGCCGCCGCCCTTCTTGTTCACGCCCGATTCGATCATTTCATGATAAAGGTCGTTGCCTTCGCGCGAGCGTTCGCCCACGCCGGCAAACACCGAATAACCGCCATGCGCCTTGGCGACGTTGTTGATCAGCTC
>JBEIPX010000128.1:0-7797 GCA_040376815.1 Bradyrhizobiaceae bacterium | reverse complement strand
GGCGTTTTACGGCGGCGCGATCAAAGGGGAGGTCGAGCGCTACTGCATCGACGGTCTCGCGGCGATCAACTTCGTCGCGCATGGCGCGCTCGGCGGTGGCGTATCGCGCAGCCTCAGTCTCGACAACTACGGCAAGGCGCTGTCGGCCGCGATCCTCGGCTTCGAGCTTGACGTGCCGGAGCGGCTGCGCAATTCGCTGCGCGGTTACGAGATACGTTGAGCGCGATCGGCATCACGCCCGCCGCGCGACGCCCTGCTCGTCGCTGGCCTTGTCCTGCGCCGCGATCGCGCGCTTGAAGCCGTCGCGTTGCTGAAGCCGCTCCCAGTACGCGGCGACCGCCGGCGGAAACTGCGGATTGAGCTTCAGCCGGGTTGCCAGCATCAGCGCATATCCGACTGAAATATCCGCGGCGGTGAAGCGGCCTTCGCACAATGTGTCGCGCGTCGAGACAATGGCATCGACCCCGCGCAGCCGCGCCAGAAACCAGCGCGCATAATCTTCAACCACCTGCGGATGGCGGCGCTCCGGCGGCTCCATCTCGCCATAGCGCAGCACCAGCGTCTGCGGGAATGTCAGCGTCGCTTCGCCGTGATGCAGCCAGTTCAGATAGAAGCCGTAGTCCGGTTCGTCCACGTTCACCGCCAGCGGCGAGGGGCCGTAGCGGCTGACCAGATACTCGCAGATCGCCACCGATTCCGTCATGCGCGTGACGCCATCAACCAGCAGCGGAATCGTGCCGAGCGGATTGATCGCCAGATATTCGCGCGCATGCACGCGCGGCGGAAACGGCAGCATCTTGAGTTCGTAGGGCAGTCCCATTTCCTCCAGCGTCCAGAGCGGACGGAACGAACGGGCGCTGGAGCAGTGGTAGAGCGTGAGCATTTGCGATCCTTGGGCGATCCTGTCGGAATAATGGCGGCGAATACACCATATCCTCTTGATTTTCTTTCACAACTGTAGCTGAAAGAAGCGGCTTGCAACCACACTTCCACGATCCGAAAGTCACGAGATGAAACGAGCGCTTGTCACCGGCGTCACCGGGCAGGACGGAGCCTATCTGTCCCAGCTTCTGCTCGAGAAGGGCTATGAGGTTCACGGCCTCGTTCGCCGCAGCAGTTCCGCCGACGTGATCGATGCCAAGCTGCGCTGGCTGAACATCCACAAGGATATCCGCTTCGTCGATGGCAATCTGCTCGATACGACGTCGCTGATCCGCGCGGTGCGCGAGATCAAGCCGGACGAGGTCTACAATCTTGCCGCGCAGTCGTTCGTGAAATCGTCATGGAGCCAGCCGCTCCTGACCGGTCAGGTCACCGGCATGGGTGCGTTGCACGTGCTCGAGGCAATCCGGCTTGAGCGGCCCGAGGCGCGCTTCTACCAGGCATCGTCATCGGAAATGTACGGGCTCGTGCAGGAGCCGATCCAGAGCGAGACGACGCCGCTCTATCCGCGCTCGCCCTACGGCGTCGCCAAGGTGTTCGCGCACGCGATGACCATCAACTACCGCGAGAGCTTCAAGCTGCACGCGTCGAGCGGCATTCTCTTCAATCATGAATCGCCGTTGCGCGGCATCGAGTTCGTGACCCGCAAAGTCACCGACGGCGTCGCGCGCATCAAGCTCGGTGTCGAGAAGGAGCTGCGGCTCGGCAACATCGACGCCAAGCGCGACTGGGGCCACTCCAAGGATTACGTCCGCGCCATGTGGCTGATGCTCCAGCAGGACAAGCCGGATGACTACGTGGTAGCCACCGGTCGCACCACGACGGTGCGCGACATGTGCCGGATCGCATTCGAGCATGTCGGACTGAAGATGGACGCTCATCTCGTGATCGATCCCGAACTGTTCCGTCCGGCGGAGGTTGATATCCTGCTCGGCAATCCGGGCAAGGCGAAAGCCAAACTCGGCTGGGAGCCGAAGATTTCGCTTGAGGAGATGATCCGCGAAATGGTCGACGCCGATCTCAAGCGCGTGTCGCAGCAGGTGAGAGACGGCCGCCCGTGACCTTCGCAGGCCAACCCCGCATTCTGATCACGGGTGCCAACGGCTTCGTCGGCCGGCATCTGGTGACGAGACTGCTGGGGTTGATGCCGGCAGGCGGCGAGCTGGTGCTGGTCGATGCAAACGCGGGCGTGCAACAGGCGCATTGCCGGACGTACATCGCCGATATCACCAATGCGGCGCAGGTGGCGGATATCATCCACGCCGAGCAGCCGACGCACCTCATCCATCTGGCTGCGATCGCGGCGGTGACTGCGGCGACTGCCGACAAGCGGCAAGCGTGGGCGGTGAATTTCGGCGGCACGCAGAATCTCGCGCTCGCCGTTGCCGAGCATGCGCCGGATTGCCGTTTCGTGTTCTGCAGCAGTGCTGAGGTCTATGGCGCGAGCTTCATCGGCAGCGGCCGCTGCGACGAGACCGCGCTGCTCCAACCTGTGAACGCGTATGGCGCGGCCAAGGCGGCTGCCGACATCATGTTGGGACAGATGGCGCGGCATGATCTGAAAGCGATCCGGTTGCGCCCGTTCAATCACACGGGGCCGGGACAGAACGTACAGTTCGTGGCGCCCGCGTTCGCGGCACAGATCGTGCGCATCGAGCGGGGCGAGCAGGACCCCGTGATTCAGGTCGGCGATCTGAGCAGCGCGCGCGATTTTCTTGACGTTCGCGACGTGGTCGAGGCCTACGCATCGGCCTTAATCAAGTTCGATGCGATCCCGAACGGCAGCGTCATGAATATCGCCTCCGGTGAAGCGCGCGTGGTGCGCACCATCCTCGACGATCTTCTCGCGATGTCGAACATCAAGATCGAAGTCGTGGTGGATCAAGCGCGGTTGCGGCCGTCCGACATGCCGGTGATCGCGGGAGAGGCGGCGCTGGCGCGGCGGCATCTCGACTGGAAGCCGCGCCATGCATGGGCCGATACGCTGAAGTCGGTGCTGGAGTTCTGGCGCGCGCAGCCTGCGTCGCGCTGATCAAGACGCCAGCAGCCTTTTGAAATATGCGATCGTCTCGCGCAGGCCGTCTTCGAGCGGCACCTTCGGTTCCCAGCCGAGCGTCTTGCGCGCGAGCGAAATATCGGGCTTGCGCTGCTGTGGGTCGTCGGCAGGCAACGGGCCAAAGACGATCTTCGATGTCGATCCGGTGAGTTCGAGCACCTTCTCCGCCAGCTCGCGGATCGTAAACTCGCCGGTGTTGCCGAGGTTGACCGGACCGACCACGTCGTCCGGCGTCGCCATCAAGCGGACAATCCCCTCGACGAGATCGGACACGTAGCAGAACGCGCGAGTCTGATCGCCTTTGCCGTAGAGCGTCAGGTCCTTGCCCTGGAGCGCGGCAACGATGAAGTTCGACACCACGCGCCCGTCCTGCGGATGCATGTTGGGGCCATAGGTGTTGAAGATGCGCGCGATCTTCACCCGCACCTTGTGCTGGCGGTGGTAGTCGAAGAACAGCGTCTCGGCGGCGCGCTTGCCCTCGTCGTAGCACGCGCGCGGGCCGAGCGGATTGACGTTGCCCCAGTAGCTTTCCGGTTGCGGATGCACCGTCGGGTCGCCATAGACTTCGCTGGTGGAGGCCTGGAAAATTTTCGCCTTGGTGCGCTTGGCGAGACCGAGCATGTTGATCGCGCCATGCACGCTGGTCTTCAGCGTCTGCACGGGATCGAACTGATAGTGGATCGGCGAGGCAGGGCAGGCGAGATTGTAGATGGTGTCGGCCTCGACATAGAGCGGGAATGTGACGTCGTGGCGCATCGCTTCGAAGCGCTCGTGCTTGATCAGGTGCGCGATGTTGCGGCGGCCGCCGGTGTAGTAGTTGTCGACGCACAGGACCTCATGCCCGGCCGAAATCAGCCGGTCGCACAGGTGCGATCCGATGAAACCGGCGCCGCCGGTCACGAGGATGCGTTCGTCATTCATTGCGTCGCCGGCTCCCTGAGTGCCGCTGGAGGCGGCAGGCGGACCATTCGTGGAGTGGTTTTGGCATTCGCATGCCAGTCGGACCACTAGCATGGGCCGCTCGCCGGAGCCAACGCTGGAGGCGCGGCGCCCGATACGTTAAGTTTTGCCCCTGAAATGTTCCGCCGTTGCTAGCTTGACTTCATGGGGAGGGCAGGACAGAGCTTCCGCGGTGCTGGGTGTGGGATTTGTCAGTGACGAAGCGGATTCTCCTCGACATCACGACCCTTGCAAGGGCTTCCGGCCACGCTGACGGCATCGTCCGCACGCTGCGCGAACTGGCACGGTTTGCCGCCGCAAACCGGCCCGAGGTTCTGTTCGTCCTGTACGATCTCAGCATCGATGCGCCGCGGCTGGTAAAGGACGAGTGGGTTTCGCAGGTCATCAACGGCATCACGAAGATCGACCTGTCCTATTTTCCAGATCGCCTCAGCCCCAAGCAGCGATTTCGCGAGCGATTGCCCGAACCGCTGAAGCGGATGTTCCTCTGGATTCAGCGGCCGCGCCGCCAGGCCTATCTCAAACTCGAACGGCTGCGGCTGCGCGGCGGCCGTGTCGCGCGCGTCGCCGAGCGACTGCTGCCGAAACTTCTTAACGCCAAATACAGACGCGAGCTGGAGCTTCCGGATGGAACGGTGCGCAGGCTGTTGCCGTACGATCTCGTGCTTGATGAGCCGCCGGCGCTGACCAGCGACGATACGCTCATTCTCGCGGGATCGGATTGGCTCGCGATGTATCAGCAACTCGCGACTGCGCAGATGGGCTCCCGGCCGCGCACGGTCGTGCTCTGCTATGACATCATTCCATTGCTGTTTCCGCAGTTCTTCCCGCCAAAGAGCACCGCGGCATTCCGTGCCTGCTTTCATGAAGTCTTTCCACATTCGGACCTCGTGATCTTCACCGCGAAACAGATCGTCGCCGATGCCGAAGCGTATTGCGCGCGGGAAGGTCTCACGTTGAGGAAATCCGGCCTCGTCTACCTGGGTGCCGATTTCGATCCGATCCAGCAACCGGCTGCCGCAGCGCTGCCCGCCGGTCTGAGCGCCGGGCAGTACGCGCTGTTCGTGAGCACGCTCGAACCGCGAAAAGGCCATCGGCTGCTGTTCGAAGTCTGGAAGCGGTTGCTTGCAGCCGGCATCCCGCAGCAGCACGATTTCAAGCTCGTCTTCGTCGGCCGCCGTGGCTGGCTGGTCGACGATCTGATCGCCGAACTCGATGCGCACGAGAGCGCCGGGACATCACTGCTCAGGCTGTCCAACATCGACGATGCGGCCTTGCAGCAGCTTTATGCTCAATCGGCGTTCTGCCTTTATCCCTCCTTGTACGAGGGATTTGGCTTGCCGGTGATCGAGGCGTTCCGCTATGGAAAAGCAGTCATTGCATCCAATGGTGGAGCATTGCTGGAAACAGTCGGGGAGTTTTCTCCGAGCCTCGACCCCCGGGACGGGGATGCCTGGTACGATACGATGAAGACATGGATCGAGAATCCAGCGTCGCGTGCCGGGTTCGAAAATGCTATCCGCTCGGATTTCAAACCGCGCAACTGGAACGACGTCGCCAGAAATTTTTATGAACTGATTGACCGCGAGCTCGCGGAGCCAGATGAATCGAAGCGCTCCAGCGCCGTTTAGTTGCCGAAGGAATACAACGGATGGCGCATCAGCAGCCAATCACCGGTGCCGTTGCAACCATGACGCAGTGGATTGACCAGCGTATCAAGACTGGCGACGTGTTCATTCTGGCCGCGTTGATCGCGCTGGCGCCGCTGTTCTTTTCCAACAACTATCAGCTCGCGCCACGCCTGTTGAGCGGTGTCTTCTTTCCTGTCGTAGCGCTGCTCTGGATGACGTTCCACATCAATTGGCGAAAGGGGCCAACGCTCGACGTGTCGGCGCGCATCGTCTTTACGTTCTCCATCATCCTCGCCGCTGCGTTTATCTATCTTCTGGCGATCAACCTTTCGGACTGGAGTCAGCCAGGCGCCGTCGCGCGGATGCTCGACCGGCAGTGGCTGTATGCGGGGCAGATTCTGGTGTTCATGGCGTGCTTCGTCTACGCAGTTCGGACGTGGCCGGGATTTTTGCCGCGGTTCGTCACCGCGTTCGCCACGCTGGTTGCGGCGAGCGCGCTTTACAATATCGTCTTACATGTAGTGAGCATCCCGACCACCAGCGATACGGAGCTTTTGAGGTTAGTTAACAATCTCGGCATGCCTGGCTACACCAATTCAACCAACATCAGCGTGACCTACGCACTGCTGTTCGTCGCCAGCGCGGCGGTGATCGTGGATAGCCGCTTGCCGCGGCTGATGCGCTACTGGCTGATCCCGGTTGCGCTGATCCTGCTTGGCGGAGTGATGCTCACGCAGTCGCGCAGCGCCTATATCGGCGTCATTGTGGGGCTGATGCTTGTGCTATGGCTGGCGCCGCATGCCTTCCGCCGCGCCGCGCTCATCTCCTTCGTCGTGGGCATCGTTCTCGGTGGACTTGTCCTGGCGCTTTTGCCGCAAACACGCGCTGCTGTCGCAGCGCGGGGGGCGAGCCATCGCCCCGAAATCTGGAAGATCTATGCGGGCAATGCGATACAGAGGCCGCTCCTGGGGTATGGCGGTCTCTCGAATATCGATATCAACCTCAGCGATGGCACCGCGATCGATCAGCCGCACAACCTCGTGCTGTCGGCGCAAGTTCGCGGCGGCGTTTTCTGCGCATTGGCGATGATCACACTGCTTGTTGGGTCGTTGTACTGGTCGGCGCGGTTTCTGAAGCTGCGCCGCGAGGTTATTCCGCTGGCGATGGTCGCAACCATCGCCAGCGCGGGAATGTTCGATTACAACCTCCTGATCACCCCCGTAACCTGGCCGTGGGTGACGTTCTGGCTGCCGTTTGCAATCTGCGCGGGAGCCGAAATTGCCGTCAGGCAATGCAGCCAGCCGCCGGCTTGATCCATATACTCTTCGCAAATGACCATGGCCCCGGCACTGAAGATCATCGAGATTGGCGACAAGCCGTTCGTGAAGAGCGCGTTTCCGGACGAAACGGCGTACTTCTCGACCGCCTTCGTACCGCAGCCTGCCGATCCGCAGCGCGGCTACCAGATCGTGTCGGCCCGGACGATGCCGCGGCTGCGGCAGATGCTGCAGGACGAGACGGTGTCGCTGATCGTCTGCCATCCGACGTTCTTCTCGCCCTGGCATTGGCGCTGGATTTCCCGCGCACTGTTCAACCGCCGTACCTTGCAGGGGCATGTGCCGCTGGTGCGCGCGTTCGGGCCGCAACTTCTGCGCGGACTTGTGAGCGCGCCGATCGCGGTGATCGATCAGGATGATTTTCCGCTCATCAATCGCGGCAACCTGTTCCTGCTCGATCGCTGCACGACTTATTTCAAGCGGGAACTGCCGGCCGATCGCTGGCGCGTCTTCCTGAAGACGGCGCATGCCAATCTGCCGTCGCATCGTTTCCGCCAGCACGCGCGCTATACACAACGGCTGGCGAAGCTGCGGCCGTTGTCGCTCGGTCTGCCGCTCGGGCGAGATATGTCGCAGGTGCCGGTTGGTGTGCCGAAAACATCGGACATCTTTTTCGCGGGCCGCGTTGAAGCATCGTCATGGGTCCGGCAGACAGGCTTTCAGGAACTGCTGGCGTTGCGCGAGCGCGGCATCTCGGTCGACGTTCCGGACAAGCCGTTGCCGCCGGACGAGTTCTATCGCCGCTGCGCATCGGCCTGGCTGACCTGGTCGCCGGAAGGTTACGGCTGGGAATGCTTCCGCCATTATGAGGCGCCGGTCTGTGGATCGGTGCCGGTGTGTAATCTGCCGCCGCTCGAGCGGCATCGGCCGC
>JBEIPX010000268.1:0-4820 GCA_040376815.1 Bradyrhizobiaceae bacterium | reverse complement strand
GGCGCTTCTTCCCCGGCGCCAGCCGGCTGACGCCCGACCAGAAGCGCGAGTTTTCGATCGGCTGGCTCAACTGGCTCGGCGCCGAAAGTCTCGGCGTCGTGGTGGCGATTCTGAACCTGATCTGGGTGCCGATCGTCGCGTTCGCCGACATCGCGATCCCGGACAAGATTCTGACGCTGCCGATCATCGCGGCGTTCGTGGTCAGCTTGCTCCACTTCGTTGCGCTCTATCGCCTGCGCGTCTCGGTCAAACTCGGCCAGATGTTCGCGGCGATGTTCACCGCCATGTCGGTACAGTGGACGGTGTCGCGCGCAGTCGCCGACGGTCTGATCAAGGATCATCTGCCGTTCGCCCGCACCTCCAAGGGCGGCCTCTCCCGCCTCTCGATCGAGTTCCAGGCCTTCTGGGAAGCCGTGATCGGCGTCTTGCTGCTCGTCGGCGCGGCTGTGCTGGTGGTGATGAACAACTTCAAGGAAATCCGCGAGATCTACATCTTCGCCGGCGTGCTGGTGCTGCAAAGCCTGCCGTTCCTGTCTGCCGTCGGCCTCGCGCTGCTGGAAAACTCCCGGATCAATTCGTTTGAGTTCTGGAGCAACGCCCGCATCCGGTCGGCCGAGCTGATCGGCTTGCGGCCGATCACGCTGCCTAGCCCGACGGCCCAGCAGCCCGCGGCGATGGTTGCCGATATTCAGACGGATCGCGGCTGACGCTGATCGCAGCGTCTCGCGCCGCATCTGAGGGTTGCCCCCGAACCGGCTGAGATTTCAGCTGAATCAGCCCTTCCACAGCGCGATCGGAAAGCCCGCCGCGCTATTGACCCGGTGATGTTGGCCCCCTACACAGCGGCCCAAGTGAGCGCGTAGCTCAGGCGGTAGAGCACGTGACTTTTAATCATGGGGTCGTGGGTTCGAGTCCCACCGCGCTCACCAATCCATTCAGCCTCAAATCCTGACGTATGTGGGACTTCGCGATGCACGCTAACCGCGAGCGTTCCGCACCTGCGTGCGAATTCTCGTCGCGCTGCCATCAGCGTTTGCGAGCTATCGCTCCCACTGTCCTGCCGATAAGCTGATCCGACAAGAGCGGGCCGCGTCTCGGCGAGGACCTGCCGATCGGATACTCAGGGAGAAAGCAATGAAGGCGTTCTGGACGTCGGCCGCAGCGTGTCTTGCGGCCATCGCGGGTCTTGCAGCCACCACACATCTAGCGAACGCGCAGCAGTGGCCGACACGGCCGGTGACGATCATCGTCCCGTTCGCGGCCGGCGGCAACGTCGACACCGCGGCGCGGGTCTTCGGCGAGCGGCTGTCGCAGCGGCTCGGCCAGCAGTTCGTGATCGAAAACAAGAGCGGCGCCGGCGGCAGCATCGGCATCGGCGCGATGGCGCGCTCCAATCCCGATGGCTACACGCTCGGCGTCGTCACCGCCGGCACGCTGTTCATCCTGCCGCACATCTACAAGGAGAAGCTCGGCTACGACAGCCGCAAGGACATCCGCCCGGTCGCGATGGTGGCGACCCAGCCGAACATGCTGATCGTCAATTCGAGTATCCCGGCCAAGACCGTTCCGGAGTTCATCGCCTACCTCAAGGCCAATCCCGACAAGCTCAGCTACGGCTCCTCCGGCATCGGCACCTCGCAGCACCTGTGCATGGAGCTGATCGTGCAGCACACCGGCGCCAAGATCGCGCACGTGCCCTACCGCGCCTCGAACCAGATCATCCAGGATCTCATCGGCGGACAGATCCAGATGACCTGCGACCAGTTCTCGACCGCGTATCCGCAGGTGCAGGGCGGCAAGGCCAACGCCATCGGCGTTTCGTCCCTCGAACGCTATGCCTTCGATAAATCGATTCCCGCGCTCGCCGAATCCATTCCGGGGCTGGAAGTGACCTGGACGGCGGTGTTCATCACCCCGGCGAACACCCCGGAAGACATCCGCAAGAAGCTCGCATCCGAACTGATCGAGATCACCAAGGAGCCCGCGACCATCGAGCGGTTGAAGGGACTGAGCGTGACGCCGGTGAGCCTGTCGGGCGCGGAACTCGAGAAGAACATCCTCGCCGATTACGAGAAGTGGCAGCCGATCGTCGAGCGCGCGAAGATCCCGCAGCCGTAAGACCGCTCAGAAAAACTTCCCGTTCTTCGGAACGAACTCGCTCGTCCACTGTTGTCTGGCCAGAGCAAGTGCTTCGAAAGAGGCAAAAGCTCGGAAAACCCCGTTCAAGGCGAAAGCCAGACGACGGGGTTTTTTCGTTCTGATGGCCCAATGCAAACGTCAGAGACGGTCCGCTAGTGACGCCGGCGCCAGGTCTGCGGATTGACCAGCGTCGGCTTGGCGCGCTGCTCCTGTTCGGCCGCGATCAGTTTGCGCAGCTTGCGCGCTTCCTTGAAGGCGCGCTGGATTCCAAGGTCCTGCGAGTCAGGATCGAAGGTAATCAGGCGGCCGCAGCTGGTGCATTCCGGCTGATGCCCTTCCCGGACATATGACAGCCGTACGCGAAAAACGCCCTTGCACCGCGTGCAGAGAATCTTGATGCGGTCGTCAATTGCCATCCCTGCATGAATCCAGAGGTACATTAAGAAACCGATAAATCGGTTCCTCAGAGTACCTCTCAGGTCCTACCGACACCGCCCAAGCGCTTTACTTGCCGACGCGTAGCAGCTTGCTGTGGAAGCTTTCGCACGTCGCGTGTTTTCGCGTTGACCCACAGCGCTTTAGCCGCACAATCGTCAGCTTGGAGTGCGGAATGACAATAACAAACATGCCCGGAAACCGGGTTCACCCTCATCTCGATCGCATCAGCCTAGAGCGTGCTGACATCCAGAAGCGGGTCGAGACTTTCAGACAGCATCAAGCCAGACAGCAGGACGAACGCGAGCGGCGCTGGGCCCGTGTGATCGCTGAAACGCGCGCGTCGATAACGAAAGACTGACCACAGCCACTGCGTCAGGGACGGACGGCGCGCGGTGGCCGCTTGCGCGCGCGATGTTGCTCGTATGCGCGCTGCCGTTCGATTTGCAGCCGGTAGGCCTTGCGCGATTCCGCAAGCGCCCGCTGGTAGCCCGGGCTGTTGAAATGGTCGTTGCCCCCGCCGCGCCGCGCATCGGCGGGCGTTGCAGCCGGCAACGCGATCAGCAGTGTGATCGCGCCCGCAAGAAGCTGTCGCATGAGATGCTCGTACACGGTGGCGGCCTCGCGCATGGAGCGAGCATGCCACCAATGGCGGCGCGCGTCGTGATCTATCTGGCGCCGAGGTGCCGCCGCACGGCAGCAATCGAATGACCAACCTCGGAAACGGCGGCCAGAAGCTCATCGCGCGAGACATTCAGCCGCTGCGCCCACTGGTCGACCGCCGCCACATCGTCGGTCTTGATCGACTGCGCCGGCGCAACCTTGGCGAGAACGGATGCAACTGTCACAAGCTGGATCATGCCGTCAGGCTAGCACCCCGATGCCGGCCCGGTGACGAGGCCTGCGGTAAACCCTAACGATTGGTTGCCGCCGCCTCGCGACTTTCAGCTTCCTCGCCCGCCCGCCGGAACCATCTATGTTTCAGGAACGCCCGTCCGGCCCGGATCGCCGGCTCCTCGACAAAGCGCGCGGACAGATAGGCGACCGGCAAAGTCAACGCGATCACGACGACCGACGCCAACAGACCGACTTCAAGCGGCCGCCCGGCGACCCACGGCTGACCGCGCAAAAAATGGCAGATGACTTCGAGGAACAGCACGTTGAACAGGTAGAAGCTGTAGCTGATGCGGCCCAGGAACTGGGAAATCGGCCACTCCAGGAAACGGCCGAAGGCGCCCGACTTCCCGTAATAGAGCATCAGCACGACAAACGCCGCCGACCATTGCAACAGCTTCAGGCCGGTGTTCGGGCCTTCGACCACATGACGCGCCAGCAACATGCAGATGAAGAAGGCAGGCAGTGCGGCCAGCGGCAATACCTGCGCCACACGTTCGCCGATCCGGGTCGGAATCAGCATGCCGAGCGCGAAAGCGAGCCAGAAGGTCTTCATCAACTGGAAATGCATCACAGATGACGTCTTCTGCGCCGCGAGCCATGCCAACAGCAGAACGGCGATCAACCCCCACTCTCGAAAACGGCGAAACGCCAGAGCCGCGGCAAGAAAGAGCGGGATCGCAAGAAACTCGACCGCCAGCGTCCACGTCGCGCCGTTCAAATGGAATTGGATCAAGAGCGCATTCTTGATGAACGTCTCCCACGTGACGGCGATTCCGGCCAACGGGAACAGCAGTGCGCACGCAATCAGGCAGATCAGCATCGCCGGATAAATGCGAAACAATCGCCGCACCACGAACTGATACGACAACGTCAGGAATGGCGTACGGTCCGCCGCAAGACTCTTGAACAGCACGACGCCGCTCAGCACGAAGAAGATCACGACCGCAGTCTCGCCGCTGACCATCAGCAGCACGATCTTAAGGGTCACATCATAGCCGTCTCGCAAAGACTGGATGGTGACTGGGAGAATCCGCGTGATCAGCGACGGTTCTGTTCCCGTGATCACGTGGTAGATCGCGACCACGAACGCCGCATACCCGCGCAGGCCGTCCAGCTGCGCGTTGCGCGTAGGCAGCGCAGGTCCAGATATCCGCGGATCGGCTTCCATAGGTTTGTCTGATACAGTCGCCCGCCCGGAGCGACAAGGCATCCCCTGCGCCGAAACCGATTGCACCTGCGCCATTCTGCACACAATTCAGCATGTTGCGCCGCTTTCCCTGATCAAAACGGCATGGCAAAATGCCTCGGCTGCGCTGAAACGGCAGCGTCCGCGGGGACACGGGCGAAGT
>JBEIPX010000522.1:0-2203 GCA_040376815.1 Bradyrhizobiaceae bacterium | reverse complement strand
TCGAGGATGCGCACGAGGTCGCCGCGCACGGTGCAGCAGACGCAGCCGTTGTTCATCTCGAACACTTCCTCGTCCGCGCCGATGACGAGATCGTTGTCGATGCCGATCTCGCCGAACTCGTTGACGATCACGGCGTACTTCTTGCCGTGATTCTCCGACAGGATGCGGTTGAGCAGCGTGGTCTTGCCGGCGCCGAGATAGCCGGTCAGCACGGTCACGGGGATTTTCGAGGCGGCAACATCAGACATAGGCACTCCGGATAACGTCCGGCGCGCCCGGGCGCGGAAGGGCTTCCGCTTATCTGGGCATGATCCGGTCCGAAAACCGGTATCCACTTTTCAGGGTCATGCCTAGTTGGTGAGCGCGCTGGTGAGCGCCTTTATATTGTGCCTGACCATGCCAATGTAAGTGGGGGCATCACCCTTTTCGCCGGTCAAACTGTCGGAATAGAGCGTTCCGCCGACCGCCACGCCGGTTTCCGAGGCGATCCGCCGCATCAGCCGCGGATCGGCGACATTTTCCAGAAAAACCGCCGGGATTTTCTGCGCCCTGATCTGGCGGATGATGGCCGCGATATCGCGCGCGCTGGCCTCGGATTCGGTCGAGACGCCCTGCGGGGCGATGAAGGTGATGCCGTAAGCGTCCGCGAAATAGCCGAACGCGTCGTGGGTCGAAATCACCTTGCGCCGCTCGCCCGGCAGCTTCGCCACCGCCTCCTTCACCTCGCGATCGAGCTTGTCGAGTTCGGCGAGATAGGCGTCGGCGTTGGCGCGATAGGTCGCGGCGCCAGCGCTATCGGCCGCGATCAGCGCTTCGCGAATATTCGCAACGTAAGTGCGGACATTGGCAACCGACTGCCACGCATGCGGATCGGCCTCGTCATGGCTATGACCATGGCTGTGCCCGTGATGATCGCCCGGCAGCTTGCGCGGCTTGATGCCGGTAGTAGCCGTAATCACCGTCACTTTGCCGCCACTGGCTTTCACAAGCCGCGACAGCCAGCCCTCAAAACCGAGGCCGTTGACGATGACGAGCTTGGCGCCCGCGATGCGCTTCGCGTCGGCTGGCGTCGGCGTATAGACATGCGCGTCGCCACCCGGCTGCACCAATGTCGAGACGTTGACGCGGTCACCGCCGACGTTCTTCACGAAGTCGCCCAGGATCGAGAAGCTCGCGACGACGTTTAACTTCTCTTGGAGTTTCTCTTGTGCGAGCGCTGGTGTCGCGCTCACAAACATCGCGACAGCGGCCAGCAACGAGCGACGGCTCAACATTGTTACGCCTCCAGATGGCGGCCGGGGAATAGCTTGCGTACGAGCCCGCCGACCGGGCCGAACAGCAGCGACACGAGGTAGATCAGCGCCGCGATCAGAATGATCGCCGGACCCGACGGAATCTTGGTCAGATACGACAGCACGAGGCCGAGATAACCGGACACCATCGCGCTCGCGACCGCGATCAGGATCATTGCGCTGATGTCGCGGGCCCAGAACCGGGCGATGCCTGCGGGCAGGATCATCAGGCCGACAGCCAGCAGCGTGCCGAGCGCATGGAAGCCGTTGACGAGGTTGATCACAACCAGCGCCATGAAGGCGAGATGCGCCGGCGCGCCGGCGCGGCTGACCGAACGCAGAAACAGCGGATCGACGCACTCGATCACCAGCGGACGCCAGATCACCGCGAGCAGGAACAGCGTCACCGTCGCGTTGAATGCGATCACCATCAGCGTCTGGTCGTCGAGCGCCAGCACGTTGCCGAACAGCACGTGCAGCAGGTCGATGTTGGTGCCGTTGATCGAGACGATGGCGACGCCGAGCGCCAGCGACACCAGATAGAAAGCGGCCAGCGACGCGTCTTCCTTCAACTCGGTCACCCGCGCGACGAGCCCGGCGAGAATCGCCACCGTGAAGCCCGCGATCAAGCCACCGAAGGTCATCGCGAAAAGATTGAGGCCGGACAGCAGGAAGCCGACCGCCGCGCCCGGCAGGATCGCATGCGCCATGGCGTCGCCGACCAGGCTCATCCGCCGCAGCATCAGGAACACGCCGATCGGCGCGGCACCGAGCGCCAGCGCAAACACCGCGGCGAGCGCGCGGCGCATGAACTCGAATTCGGTGAAAGGCGCGATCAGCGCATCGTAGAGCATCATGCGGCCTGCGGCGTCGTCTCAACGCACGGCGCGGCCGTATCGTCGAAGGCCTCG
>JBEIPX010000324.1:0-4192 GCA_040376815.1 Bradyrhizobiaceae bacterium | reverse complement strand
GCGCTGCTATACGCCAATCGCCCCGGCTTGTCACCCGTCCGTCGTGTTTTTTGGCCGCTTTTGGCCGGGAGTGGCCGGTTTCCGCGCCCAGAGGTCCGGACGGCGGGTTTTGGTGAGGTTTTCGGCCTGTTCCCGGCGCCATGCGGCCACTTTGGCGTGGTCGCCGGAGGTCAGGACGTCCGGGATTAACCGTCCCTCGAAGGCCTGCGGGCGGGTGTACTGGGGGTATTCGAGCAGCCCCGCCGAGAAGCTTTCGTCCTCGCCCGAGGCCAGTTTTCCCATCACCCCCGGCAGCAGGCGGACGCAGGCATCGATCAGCGCCATCGCCGCGATCTCGCCGCCGGAGAGCACGTAGTCGCCGATGGAGATTTCCTCGAGCTGCCGCGCGTCGATCACGCGCTGGTCGATGCCCTCGAACCGTCCGCAGACGATCAGCGGCCCGGGACCGGCTGCGAGTTCAGTGACGCGCGCCTGCGTCAGCGGCGCACCGCGCGGTGACATCAAGAGACGCGGGCGATCGGGCGAAACGTTCGCCGCATCGATCGCGGCCGCGAGCACGTCGGCGCGCAGCACCATGCCGGGGCCGCCACCGGCCGGCGTATCGTCGACGCTGCGATGCTTGTCGGTGGCAGCGTCGCGGATGTCGCGCGCGTCAAGCTGCCAGAGCCCGGACGTCAGCGCCTTGCCGGCGAGGCTCGCGCCGAGCGGGCCGGGAAACATGTCGGGAAAGAGTGTGAGGATCGTGGCGCGCCACATGGTCACGCTCTCGCGCCGCGCGAAGCATCCTTGGGCGTGTCGCCTTCGATCTCGGCTGGCAGTTCGACCGTGACTGTTCCGCCCTTGATGTCGACGGCCGGTACGACGGCGTTCGTGAACGGCAGCATCAGCGACGGACCCTTGAAGGTCGCGATCTCGATGATATCGCCGGCGCCGAAGTTATGCATCGCGACGACCTTGCCGAGCTCGTTGCCGGAGGCATTGACCGCGCGCAGGCCGATCAGATCGGCGTGGTAATATTCGTCGTCATCGGTCGGCGGAAGTTTGTCGCGGGCGACGTAGAGCTCGAGCCCATTGATGCGCTCGGCCTCGTCGCGGGTGGCCACGCCTTTCAGCGTGGCGACGAGATGATCCTTCGCCTCACGGGCGCGCACCACTTCGAACGCGCGCGCGCCGTCCTTTGTTGTCAGCGGGCCGTATTTCGTTACGGCCAGCGGATCTTCCGTAAACGACCACAGTCTCACCTCGCCGCGCACGCCGTGCGCGGCGCCGATTCTCGCAACGCAGATTTGCGCTGCTTTCGTCACGCGCGCCCTTACGCCTTGGCGGCGGCTTCGGCGGCGGCCTTGCGCTCCTTGCGCGGCACGGCCTTCTCCGGATTGTTGCGTGCGGTGCGCTTCTTGACGCCAGCGGCATCGAGGAACCGCATGACGCGGTCCGACGGCTGCGCGCCCTTGGCCATCCAGGCCTTCACCTTTTCCATGTCGAGCTTGAGGCGCGCCTCGTTGTCCTTCGGCAGCAGCGGATTGAAGTGACCGAGACGCTCGATGAAGCGGCCGTCGCGCGGAAAGCGCGAGTCGGCGACGACGACGTGATAGACGGGACGCTTCTTGGTGCCTGCACGAGCGAGGCGGATAACGACGGACATTGAGTTCTCCTTTGTAGCTCTGTTGTTTTCTAAACTGTCATTCCGGGATGCGTGCGAAGCGCGCAGACCCTGAATGACAGAAACTCTCATTTCTTCTTTCCCAGTCCCGGAAAACCGCCGAGGCCCGGCAGTTTTCCAAGACCTGGTAATCCGCCCGGCAGGCCTGACGGCGAAGCGCCAAGGCCGGGGAAATCCTTCGGCAGATTGGGCAGTCCGCCCGGCATCTTCTCTGCCATCGCCTTCATCTGCTCGGGCGACGGCATGCCGCCGCCAAAACCCATTGCCTGCGCCATGCCCGCCATCGGTCCGCGCTTGCCGCTCCCCATGGCCTTCATCATGTCGGCCATGTTCCGGTGCATCTTGAGCAGCTTGTTGACCTCTTCGACCTTGAGACCCGCGCCGGCGGCGATGCGCTTCTTGCGGCTGGCCTTGAGGATGTCGGGGTTCTTGCGCTCCTGCCGCGTCATCGAATCGATCACCGCGACCTGGCGCTTCACGACCTTGTCGTCGAGATTTGCGGCTGCGATCTGATTCTTCATCTTGGCGATGCCCGGCATCATGCCGAGCAGGCCGCCGATGCCGCCCATGTTCTGCATTTGCATGAGCTGCTCGCGCAGGTCGGACAGATCGAACTGTCCCTTGCGCATCTTCTCGGCGGCGCGCGCGGCTTTTTCAGCGTCGATGTGCGCGGCGGCCTTTTCGACAAGCGACACCACGTCGCCCATACCAAGAATGCGGCCGGCGATACGCGACGGGTGGAAATCTTCGAGTGCGTCGGTCTTTTCGCCGGTACCGATCAGCTTGATTGGCTTGCCGGTGACGGCGCGCATGGACAGCGCGGCGCCGCCGCGGCCGTCGCCGTCAACACGCGTCAGCACGATGCCGGTGAGGCCGACTTTGCTGTCGAACGAGCGCGCGAGATTGACGGCATCCTGACCCGTGAGCGAGTCGGCGACGAGCAGCACTTCATGCGGATTGGCGGCGGTCTTCACCGCAACCGCTTCCTGCATCATTTCTTCGTCGAGCGTGGTGCGGCCGGCGGTGTCGAGCAGCACCACGTCGTAGCCGCCGAGCTTGCCGGCGGAGAGCGCGCGCTGCGCGATCTGCGTCGGCATCTGCCCCACGACGATCGGCAAGGTCTCGACGCCGAGTTCGCGGCCGAGCACGGCGAGCTGTTCCTGCGCGGCGGGGCGATAGACGTCGAGCGACGCCATCAGAACTTTTTTCTTGTCGCGTTGAGTGAGACGGCGCGCCAGCTTCGCTGTGGTGGTCGTCTTGCCGGAGCCCTGCAGGCCGACCATCATGATCGCGACCGGCGGCACGGCGATCAGATCGATCGCTTGTCCTTCAGAGCCCAGCGTTTCCACGAGCTGGTCGTGGACGATCTTGACCACCATCTGGCCGGGTGTGACCGACTTGACGACGGTGGCGCCGACGGCCTGCTCGCGGACCTTCTCGGTGAACGAGCGCACGACATCGAGCGCAACGTCGGCCTCGAGCAGCGCGCGGCGAATCTCGCGCATCGCCGCATCGACGTCGGCCTCGTTGAGCGCGCCGCGCCCGGTCAGCCGATCGAGAATTCCACCAAGCCGTTCCGACAGATTGTCGAACACGTCGCTGCCTCGTTGTTCAGCCCGAAAGGGCAATCCAAAACACGTTTGCGCCCGAGGGCGCACAGCGCTGTCGGGCGGTGACCTCCGGCCTCAAGGGCCGGGCGGCGGGTCGAAAAGAACGTCTTTCCGAGAAGTGGGCGCGTTAAACGCCTTTGCGAGGCCAAAGTCAAGAAATCGCAAGCACCTGACATGCGGCGGCAGGTGATTTTCGCGCTGTCTAAAGCGTTGATTTAACATAACTAATACGAGATTATGTTCGAGAGTTGGCGAATCCGGAGTGCCGCCCCATCTCTTGCCGGAACCGTGATTCCCGGTGCATCGGAACCCATGACGATTTCCCGTCGACGTTTCTTTGGATTGCTGGCCGGCGGCGCTGCCGCGATCGGCATCCCCTCCTGGTGGTTTTCCCGAATGCCCGATTATTCAGGCCCGGTTTCCGATCATTTCAACGGCACGTACTTCTTTGACACCGATGGTGTCCCGCCGAAGAGCCTCGGTCAGCTGCTGCGCTGGCGCTGGACCCGCAATCCGGCGACGTGGCCGGAGCAGGTGCCGAACGGACCTCTCGATGTACCGCCGCAACGCGTGCTTGGCGAGAAGCTGCGCGTGAGCTTTGTCGGGCACGCGAGCTGGCTGATCCAGACCGGCGGCCTCAACATCCTGTTCGATCCGATCTGGTCGGAGCGCGCGTCGCCCGTGAGCTTTGCCGGACCGAAGCGTGCGAGTGCTCCCGGCATCGCGTTCGACAAGTTGCCGCCGATCGATCTCGTTCTGGTCTCGCATGGTCATTACGACCATCTCGACATCGCCACGCTGTCGAGGCTCACGGAAAAATTTGCGCCGCGCGTCGTCACGCCGCTCGGCAACGACCTGCCGATGAAGAGTGCCATTCGCGCGATCCGCGCCGAAGCATTCGACTGGCACGACAAGGTCG
>JBEIPX010000025.1:0-14626 GCA_040376815.1 Bradyrhizobiaceae bacterium | reverse complement strand
GTCCGTGAGCCACTTGAGCAGGTGCTCAAGCCGCTGCCTGACGGAGTTTACGTTCCATGTTGCGATGCGGATCATCTGGGCCGAACATTAGCTATATTTCACGTGCGGACCATACCCCGCAGAAGAGGCCTGTGATAAACAGTCAGGACTCGATACACCAACGAAATAAAGCTGGTTTCAAGGGGTTAACGGTACGATTGCCCCTTGCAAAGAAAAGGCGCGCAACAGGCGCGGGACGACATGAAGCGACGTAGCTGGCTCGTGGCAATCGTACTCGTGGGAGGCGTTGCCGCGGCTGCCTTTGCCACCCGGTCATCATGGATGGGAACGGGCGCCAACGCGCAGGCGCCGCAACAGCGCGTGCGGGTGATCGCGATCGAGACCGCGAGGGCCGAACGCAAGACTGTGCCCATGGAAGTGGACTCGATCGGCACTGTAACGCCGATCGCGAGCGTCGCGATCAAGTCGCGCATCGAGACAACGATTGTCAGTGTGCACTTCGAGGACGGCGCGCGAGTCAACGAAGGCGATATCCTGTTCACACTCGATGCGCGGCAGATCGATGCGCAGATAGCGCAAGCCGAAGGCGCATTGGCGCGCGACCAGGCTCAACTTGCCGGCGCGCAGCGCGACCTCAAGCGCTTCACGGAGCTTTTTGCCAAGGGCGCGACCACACAGGTCAACGTCGATAACGCGAAAACCCAGGGCGACATTCTCGCCAGTACGATTCAGGCCGGTGAATCCGCACTGGAAAATCTTCGCGTCCAGAAAAGCTATACCGTGATCCGTGCGCCGTTCGCCGGCCGCATCAGCGCCGCCAACGTCAAAGTCGGCAACTTCGTGCGTCCGGCCGATCTGACGCCGATGGCCACGCTCAATCAGATGGCGCCGGTTTACGTGAGCTTCGCGGTGCCGCAGCGCGTGCTGAGCGAACTGCGTGACGGCATCAAGGACGGCGTCTCCATGGTCAAGGCGACGATCCCGGGCAGCGGCCGCTCCGAGAGCGGCAAGGTTGCGATGGTCGAGAACGCGGTCGACGCCACGACCGGCATGGTCACCGTGCGCGGCATCATGGACAACGCCGTCGAGACGCTGTGGCCGGGCACGCTCGTCAACGCCAAGCTGACCGTGCGGACCGAAGAAGCGGTGGTCGTTCCGTCCGTAGCGGTTCAGCGTAGCCAGACGGGTAACTTTGTGTTCGTCGTCAAGGATGGCGCGGCCAACGTTCAGAAGGTCGAGGTCAGCCGGACCACTCAGGGCGTATCGGTTATCACCAGCGGTCTTGATGGCACCGAAGAGGTCGTGATCGACGGCCAGCTGTTGTTGTCGAACGGAAGCAAGGTCGAGGTTCGTCCGCGCCGGACGGGCGCCTAGTGACGTCAAGGCGGGGCTGAACGATGAACCTCTCGGAACTCTGCATCCGCCGCCCGGTCATGACGACGCTGATGACGGCGTCGATCATCGCGTTCGGTATCTTCAGCTTCCGCCTGTTGCCGGTTTCAGCGTTGCCGAAGGTCGATTTCCCTACCATCGCCGTGACCGCCACGTTGCCGGGCGCGAGCGCCCAGACCATGGCGGCCTCGGTCGCCGGGCCGATCGAGCGTCAGCTCTCGACCATTGCCGGCATCTCGTCGATGTCCTCGACGTCGGCGCAGGGCACGACCGCGATCACCATCCAGTTCGATCTCAATCGCAGCATCGACGCTGCCGCGCTCGACGTGCAGACCGCGCTGACCATCGCCCAGCGCCGCCTGCCGATCGAAATGACGACGCCGCCGAGCTTCCGCAAGGTCAATCCGGCGGAGTTCTCGATCCTGTTCATCTCGCTTACGTCCTCGACGCTGCCGCTGTCGACCGTGAACGACTACGCCGATATCGTGCTCGGCCAGTCGCTGTCGCAGATTCCCGGTGTTGCGCAGATCCAGCTCTTCGGGCCGCAGAAGTTTGCCATCCGCGTTCAGGCGGATCCGGAAGCCGCGGCTGCGCGTGGGTTGTCGCTGGAAGATATTCGCACCGCGGTTTCGCGCGCTAATTCATCAACGCCGGTCGGTACGCTGAACGGCCCACGGCAGGACACCGCCATTCAGGCCTCCGGCCAGCTCGATAAAGCCATCGACTATCGCCAGGTCGTGGTGGCCTGGCGCAACGGCTCGCCGGTCAAACTTGAAGAGGTCGCCAAGGTTTACGACAGCGTCGAGAACGACAAGGTTGCGACCTGGTTCAACGGCGAGCGCTCGATCGTCGTCGGCATCCAGAAGCAGCCGGACGCCAACGCCGTGGCCGTTGTCGACGCCATCCGCGCCAAGCTGCCGTCGCTGCGCGCGCAGATTCCAGAATCGGTGAAGATGGATGTCACGCTCGACCGTTCGGTGTCGGTACGCCAGTCGGTCGCCGACGTCGAGGAGACATTGCTGATCGCCATCGGCCTCGTCATCGTCGTGATCTTCCTGTTCCTGCGTTCGGCCTCGGCGACTTTCATCCCGGCGCTGGCGGTGCCGATCTCGATCCTCGGCACATGCGCGGTCATGTACGTGCTCGATTACTCGATCAACAATATGACGCTACTGGCGATGACTTTGTCGGTCGGTTTCGTGGTCGACGACGCCATCGTCATGCTGGAGAACATCGTCCGGCACATCGAGCAGGGCATGAAGCCGTATGAGGCGGCTCTGAAGGGTGCGCGCGAGATCGGCTTCACGATCATCTCGATCACGTTCTCGCTGATTGCCGTGTTCATTCCGGTGCTCCTGATGGGCGGCATCGTCGGCCGCGTGTTCCGCGAATTCGCGGTAACGATTTCGGTCGCGATCGTCGTCTCGGGTTTCGTCTCGCTGACCCTGACGCCGATGCTCTGCGCGCGCCTCCTGAAGGCTCACGATCCGCATCACAAGCCCAACGTCGTGCTGCGTGCGTTCGAGGCGATGTTTGCGGCGTGGTTGCGCGCCTACGAATGGTCGCTCGACAAGGTGCTGGCGTGGAAGGGCTTGATGCTGCTCGTCACCCTTGCCACGCTCGCCGGCACCGTGTGGCTCTACACGATCGTGCCCAAGGGCTTTTTCCCGCAGGAGGACACCGGCTTCCTCGTCGGCACCACGGAATCGGCGACCGATACGTCGTTCGAGGCCATGACCGTCCGCCACCGCGCGTTGTCGGATATCCTGCAGGCGGATCCTGCTGTTGAGTTCGTGAACTCGACAGTCGGCGCGACCGGCATCATTGCCACCAACAACAACGGGCGGTTGTTCATCGGGCTCAAGCCGCGCAATCAGCGCGACGCTGCGCCGGTCGTGATCGCGCGCCTGCGCCAGAAGACGACGCAGGTGCCCGGCATCACCGCGTTCTTCCAGAGCATCCAGAATCTGAATATCGGCGGGCGGCCGTCGAAGAGCCAGTATCAATACGTGCTGCAAAGCGGCGATACCGAAGCGCTCTATCGCGTCGCGCCGGAGCTGCTCGACAAGATTAACAAGGTCGAGGGCATCCTCGACGTGACCGCCGACCTCTATCTGAAGAATCCGCAGCTCACCGTCGAGATCGATCGTGAGAAGGCGGCGGTCTACGGCGTCACCGCGGATCAGATCCGCAACCAGCTGTTCAACGCCTATGGCGCGCGGCAGGTCGGCACCATCTATCAGCCGTCGAACGACTACCAGATCATTCTCGAGGTGCAACCGCAGTTCAAGGCGGACCCCTCCGACCTGTCGAAACTCTACGTCAAGACGCAGAACAACCAGACGATTCCGCTCGAAGCCGTGGCGAAGATGGTGCCGTCGGTCGGTCCGCTGCAAATCAACCATCAGGGCCAGCAGCCCGCGGTGACGATCTCGTTCAACCTCGCGCAGGGTGTGTCGCTCGGTTATGCGGTCGACAAGATCACGCAGATCGAGCGCGCCTCGAATCTGCCGGCGACGGTGTTCTCGGGCTTCTCGGGCACGGCGCAGGTGTTCCAGGATTCGCTGCGCGGGCAGGGCGTCCTGATCCTCGCCGCCGTGTTCGCTGCGTTCGTGATCCTCGGCATCCTCTACGAGAGCTTCATCCATCCGATCACGATCATCTCCGGTCTGCCGTCGGCGGGGATCGGCGCGATCCTGACGCTGATTCTGTTCAAGATGGACCTCTCGGTGATCGCGATGATCGGCATCGTCATGCTGGTCGGCATCGTCAAGAAGAACGCGATCATGATGGTCGACTTCGCCATCGAGCGGCGCCAGGTCGGCCTCAGTGCCGAGCATGCGATCCGCGAAGCCGCGTTGATGCGGTTCCGCCCGATCATGATGACGACGTTCGCGGCGATCTTCGGCACCTTGCCGATTGCGCTCGGCGCCGGTGCCGGCGCCGAGTTGCGCCAGCCGCTCGGCGTGTCGGTCGTCGGCGGGCTTCTCGTGTCGCAGCTGCTGACGCTCTACATCACGCCGGTCGTCTATATCTATCTCGACCGCATCGATCGCCGCCTGAAGCGCCGCCTCGAGCCGAACCTCGAACACGACGTTCAGGACGGGCCGCGCGCTGCTGCGGCGGAATGAACAAAAGCCGGGCTCAGGCCCGGCTTTTCATTTGCGGCGTTTCGAAAACTCAGATCGAGAAGCTGGTGCCGCATCCGCAGGAGGCGGTCGCGTTCGGGTTGTTGACCCGGAACGAAGCGCCGATCAGGTCGTCAACGAAGTCGACCTCCGAGCCGGCCAGGAACGGCACCGACGCGGGATCGACCAGGACCACCGCATCGTCCCTTGCGATCACGAGGTCGTCATCTGCGCGCGTGCGTTCGACGTCGAACTTGTACTGAAACCCCGAGCATCCACCACCTTCGACGCTGATGCGCAGCATGGCGCCATCGCCTTCCGATTTCAGGATCTGACCGATCCTGCGGGCGGCGCGCTCGCTGATGGTGACGTTGTCGATCATGGCAGTGTCAGTCATGGCGATCCGTCTTAAAGGTTTGAATCCCGTCTCGCTCCATAGTTAAGTGCGCCGGCGTCGAGAATCAAATGCCAAAAGGGTTTTAAAGTGCCGGTCGGTGGTACCACCCCGCGCAGGGTTTATGCCTGCGATCCGGAGAAAAGCCGCGGCCGGGCGCATTCCGAGCCGCCGAGCAAGACCCGCAGCGCCTTTCGCCGCGATTGC
This sequence comes from Bradyrhizobiaceae bacterium, assembly GCA_040376815.1. GTDB lineage: Bacteria > Pseudomonadota > Alphaproteobacteria > Rhizobiales > Xanthobacteraceae > SG-bin9. Next base: position 9,505 of record JBEIPX010000025.1, on the reverse strand, counting down.
GACCGCGTGATCCATTCGACCGCTTTCCGCCGCCTCAAGCACAAAACCCAGGTGTTTGTGTTCCACGAGGGCGACCACTACCGCACCCGGCTGACCCATTCGCTCGAAGTGGCGCAGATCGCCCGCGCGCTGGCGCGCCAGCTTGGCCTCGACGAGGACCTGACCGAGACGCTGGCCCTGGCCCATGACCTTGGCCACCCGCCATTCGGTCATGCCGGCGAGCGGGCACTCGATGCATGCCTGAAGGGATACGGCGGGTTCGACCACAACGCGCAGACGCTGCGGGTGGTCACCAAACTCGAGCGCCGCTATCCGGCGTTCGACGGGCTCAATCTCACTTGGGAAGCGCTGGAAGGGATCGTCAAGCACAACGGGCCGCTGACCGATCGCGTCGGCAACGCCATCGGCCGCTATCGGGAAACCGGCGTACCGATCGCGCTTGCCGAATATGTCCGCAAGCACGATCTCGAACTTTGGAGCTTTGCCTCCGCCGAGGCGCAGGTGGCCGCCGTCGCCGACGATATCGCTTACGACGCGCACGACATCGATGATGGGCTGCGGGCGGGGCTGTTCCGGATCGATGAGCTGAAAGCCATCCCGGCGCTCCGCGAGATGATCGACGAGATCGATCGCAAATTTCCGGGTCTCGACGACGCGCGGCGCGGTGCGGAATTGATCCGCGACATCATCGCCTATTTCATCAATGGAGTTGTCGCCGAGACTGAGCGCCGGATTGGTCTCGCCAAGCCCGGCTCGGTCGACGATGTTCGTCAGCGTGGGGAGGCCGTGGTCGGATTTCCGCCCGACATCGCTGCGAGCGAGCAGGCGATCAAAGCGTTCCTGTGGGAGCGGATGTACCGCGCGGACCGGGTGATGCGCATCATGAGGGACGCGGAAGAGATCGTCCGCGATCTGTTCGACCGTTACCGCCGCCGGCCGGGCGATATGCCCGCGGACTGGTCGCCCGCCGGCAGCGGCGCGGCACTGGCGAACGAGCGGAAAATCGGCGATTTTATTGCCGGAATGACCGACCGTTTCGCGCTGACCGAACACGCGCGGCTCTTTGACTCGACCCCGGATTTGCTTTAGGCGGCGGCTGTTCTTTCATTTCTGCGGCGTCGTTCATGTCCACTGCACCTTCGTCCCACAACCTCTTTGCGGACGTGCTCGCGCGCGTTCATCGCGTGTGCGCAGCCGTCTTGCCGGCTGGCCTCGACCTGTCGCGCGTCGTGGTCGAGCCGCCGAAGGATGCATCGCACGGAGACATGGCAACCAACGCCGCGATGGTGCTGGCTAAGGACGCCAGGGCGAAGCCGCGCGATCTCGCCGACAAGATCGCCGAGCAACTGCGCGCCGACGATCTCGTTGCCGCCGTCGACATCGCCGGACCGGGTTTCATCAACATCCGCCTGAAGCCGCAGGTGTGGTCCGATGCTTTGAGCGCAGTGCTGCGCGAAGGCGACGGCTATGGCTGCAGTGCCATCGGCAAGCGCGAAAAGGTCAACGTCGAGTACGTCTCGGCCAATCCGACCGGACCGATGCATGTCGGGCACTGCCGCGGCGCCGTGTTCGGCGACGCGCTCGCGAGCCTGCTTGCAATCGCCGGTTACGACGTCACGCGCGAGTATTACATCAACGACGCGGGAGCGCAGGTCGATGTACTCGCGCGCTCGGCATTCCTGCGCTATCGCGAGGCGCTTGGCGAAACCATCGGTGATATTCCGGAAGGTCTCTACCCGGGCGACTATCTCAAGCCGGTCGGCACGGCGCTGAAGGCTGAGCATGGCGACAAGCTCAAGGCGATGAGCGAAACGCAGTGGCTGCCGATCGTCCGCGCCAAGGCGATCGCCATGATGATGGACGAAATCAAGGGCGACCTTGCTGCTCTCAACATCAAGCACGACGTGTTCTTCTCCGAGCGCTCGCTGGTCGATGGCGGCAACAATCGCGTTGCCGAAACCATCGATTTCCTGCACGGGAAGGGCGACGTCTACGAAGGCCGCCTGCCGCCGCCGAAAGGCGCGCCGGTCGATGACTATGAGGACCGCGAACAGACGCTGTTCCGCGCGACCGCGTTCGGCGATGACGTCGACCGGCCGCTGCTGAAGTCGGATGGCTCGTACACGTACTTCGCGTCCGACATTGCGTATCACAAGAACAAGTATGACCGCGGCTTCGCCAACATGGTGGACGTGTGGGGCGCCGATCACGGCGGCTACATCAAGCGCGTGCAGGCGGCGATCAAGGCAGTCACCGGTGACAAAGCTGCGCTCGACGTCAAGATCGTTCAGCTCGTGCGGCTGCTGCGCAACGGCGAACTGGTTCGGATGTCGAAGCGTTCCGGAGATTTCGTCACCTTGCGCGAGGTAGTCGATGAGGTCGGCTCCGACGCGGTCCGCTTCATGATGCTGTTCCGCAAGAACGATGCGGTGCTCGATTTCGACCTCGCCAAGGTCATCGAGCAGTCGAAGGACAATGCCGTGTTCTACGTTCAGTACGGGCACGCGCGCGGCTACTCGATCTTCCGCAACGCTCTGGAGGTCATCAAGGACTTGCCGCAGGATTTCGCTGCCCGTTCAGCGTTCCTCGGGAAAGCCAGTCTGGGACGCCTGGAGGACCCCGCCGAACTTGATCTGATGAAGCAGCTCGCGCTCTATCCCCGGGTGGTCGAGGCGGCGGCCCTTGCACACGAGCCGCACCGAATCGCGTTCTACCTGTATGATCTCGCAAGTGCCTTTCATGCCCTCTGGACGCGGGGGCGCGATTTGCCTCATTTACGCTTCATTATCAATAATGATGCAGAAATAACCGTTGCAAGACTGGCGTTAGTGCAAGGCGTTGTTTCGGTTCTGGCTTCCGGCCTTGCCGTTCTCGGCGTCAGCGCGCCGGTCGAAATGCGATAGTCGAGGGGACACTGCCTCTGGGGACAAGTGGCAGTGGTGAGCGGCAGCGGCCTTCGCCAGAATAGGCGCGGAGCGGCTTTCCCGAAGGGACGCGGCATCACGATGGCGGATCGATATCAGAACAAGGCTTACCCGCTCGATGACGGCTACGGCCGTCAAGCGGCGCAGCAGCAGCCGTCAGCCGAGAACGATCCCCTGGCGGAACTGGCGCGCCTGATCGGACAGAGCGACCCATTCAACAATTTCGGCAGGGATGCGCGCCCGGCGCCGTCTCGCGATACGAGTTTCGGTCAGCATACCGAGGAGCATGATCCTGCGGACCTTCCACCGCCGGGACCGCCGTCGTGGATGCAGCGCATGCGCCAGAACACAGCGCCCCAGCAACCAGCGTACGACGACACTGCTGACGAGCGGGGCTATCATCAGTCGCCGTCGTTTGCCCCGGCTGACGAAGTTCAGCCCGATCCGTCCCGTTACGACAACGTTCTCTACGGTCAGCCGGATCTGGGGCACGACCAGCAGCAGCGTTTCGAGCAGCAGCAAGATCCGAACTATGTCGATGATCCGTATGCCTATCGGGATGACGCTTATGCGGAAGGCGAGGCGGAGCCGGAGCCAAAGCGCCGTCGTGGCGGCCTGCTGACGGTCGCCGTTGTCATCGCGCTCGGCGTGGTCGGCACCGCCGGCGCCTATGCCTACCGATCGTTCGTGAGCGCCCCGCGCAGCGGCGAGCCGCCGGTCATCAAGGCGGACACCGGCCCCACCAAGATTGTGCCGCCGGCCAATCAGCCGACCGATGGATCGAAGCTGATCTACGATCGAATCGGGCAGGGCGGCTCGGCACCCGAGCGCGTGGTCTCGCGCGAGGAACAGCCGATCGACGTGAATTCAAAGACGGGCGGTCCGCGCGTTGTCTTCCCGCCGCTCAACCAGGGTGGCTCCGCTGTTGCACCAGTTGCGGGCGGAGCGCGCGTCGCTGCCGCGCCACCCGCTGCCGGCCAGAGCGAAGAGCCACGCAAAGTCCGCACGCTCAGCATCCGCCCCGACCAGGCTGAACCCGCACCAGCTCCAGCGCCCGCGAAGCAGCCTCCGCGGGCTGCCGCTCCGCCACCTGCGCCGGCGGCTAATGCAAACGCTTCGGCGAACTCGCCGCTGTCGTTGTCGCCGCAACAGCAGGCTGCGCCCCAGCGGTCGGCGGCTGCGCCCCCGGCCGCTGCCAGCGGCAACTACGTGGTCCAAGTCTCCTCGCAGCGAAGCGAGGCCGACGCCCAGTCGTCCTATCGGGCACTTCAGAGCAAGTACCCCTCCGTCCTCGGCTCGCGCAGTGCCTCGATCCGCCGGGCCGATCTGGGCGACAAAGGCGTCTACTACCGGGCCATGGTTGGTCCCTTCGGCTCGTCCGAGGACGCGACGCGGCTTTGTGACAGCCTGAAAGCCGCCGGCGGCCAGTGCAACATCATGCGGAATTGAGCTTTTTTGCTCGATTCCTGACCGTCGTCCAAAGGAAATCCGGGCCGTTTCCTTGACCCTGCCATCCGGCGCGGGCTAGCTCGACCCGTCATGACCGTGCGCGCTTTCATCTCCGGTGTTTCCGGCCTCAGCCTCACGGCCGAGGAGCGCGCCTTCATGGCTGAGGAGCAGCCTTGGGGCTTCATTCTCTTCAAGCGAAACGTGGATAATCCTACGCAAGTCGCTGCGTTGGTGCAGGAATTGCGTGATGCGGTCGGGCGATCCAACGCTTCCGTTCTGATCGATCAGGAAGGCGGGCGAGTGGCGCGGCTCCAGCCGCCGCACTGGCCGGTCTACCCCCGCGGAGCCGTGTTCTCGGCCCTTTATGACGCCGATCAGGCCCGGGGCATGCGGGCTGCCAAGCTCGCTGCACGCCTCATCGCAGCCGACCTGACCGATCTGGGGATCGATGTGGACTGTCTTCCGCTGGCTGACGTTCCGGTCGCCGGAGCTGACGCCGTCATCGGCGACCGGGCTTATGGAACCGAGCCGGGCAAGGTCGCGGCCATCGCCCGGGCGGTCACCGAAGGGCTCGAGGAGGGCGGCATCCTGCCGATTCTCAAGCACATCCCCGGCCACGGGCGCGCCACAGCGGACAGCCATCACAAGCTTCCGGTCGTGGATACGTCTGAGGCGGAACTGGCCAGAACCGACTTCGCGCCGTTCAAGGCCCTAGCCGATTTGCCGATGGCCATGACCGCGCATGTTGTGTTTAGCGCGCTGGACCCGGTCCAACCGGCCACCACTTCTGCGACAATCATCCAGCGGGTGATTCGCGGCAGTATCGGGTTCCAAGGTTTGTTGATGAGTGATGACGTGTCGATGAATGCCCTGCAGGGGACGATTTCGGATCGGACCCGGGCGCTGCTGGCGGCAGGATGCGACATGGTCCTGCACTGCAACGGGGTTCTCGATGAAATGCGGCAGGTGGCGCGTGAGACGCCCGTGCTGGCCGGCGACGCGCTGAAGCGCGCCGATCGCGCGATTGCCTCGCGCAAGGCACCACAGCCGTTCGATCGCCACGAGGCGCGTGCGGAACTGAATGAACTGATCGGACAGACGGGAACTGCAATCGCATGACCGCGGAAATTCTTTCCTTCGAGACCGGGCGCCCCGCCGAGGAGCGCGCCGATGACGAACCGGCGCTGGTCGTCGACGTCGAGGGCTACGAGGGCCCGCTCGATCTTTTGCTTGCGCTGGCGCGGCAGCAAAAGGTCGATCTGTCGAAGATTTCCATTCTCGCGCTGGCCGACCAGTACCTCGTGTTCATCGAGGAAGCGCGCAAGGTCAAACTGGAGCTCGCCGCCGATTACCTCGTGATGGCGGCATGGCTGGCGTATCTGAAATCTCGCCTGCTGCTGCCTGAGCCCCCGACGGCCGACGGGCCGACCGCCGAAGACCTCGCGACCGCGCTCGCTGCGCGCCTGCGACGGCTGGAAGCGATCCGCGAGGCGTCGAACCGCCTGATGACACGGCCGCAGCTTGGCCGCGATATTTTCGCGCGCGGCAATCCGGAAACCATCGCCGAGATCAAACACCCGAAGTGGACTGCGACGCTGTTCGATCTGCTGACGGCCTACTCCGCCCAGCGCCAGCAGCGTGTTCTCGCAACGGTGCATCTGGCGAAGCGGACGGTGTGGTCGCTGTCGGAGGCACGTGCGTCGCTGGAGCGGCTGGTCGGCATGGCCGACGACTGGAGCCGGCTCGACGAGTTCCTGATCAATTACGTTGCCGATCCGACGCAAAAGGCGACGGTCTTCGCATCGAGCTTTGCTGCTGCGCTCGAACTGGTGCGCGAGGGCGCTGTCGATCTGCATCAGCAGGAGGCGTTCGCGCCGCTGTATTTCCGCAAGCGTACGACACCGTTGGTGATGGACGCTGTGACCGCGCCCGACGGGCCGGTGAACTAGAGTTTGAAGTGGAAGGAGAAGAAGCCATGGCAAGTCTGGCCGAGAAACGCGTCGTCGAAGTCGCGGAGCCTTCCGAGCAGACCGGTGCACGGCCGGAAGAGCTGCGGTTGCTGGAAGCGCTGCTGTTCGCCTCGAGCGAGCCACTGGATCAGGCCGCGCTCGCAAAGCGCATGCCCGACGGCGTGGACGTGAAGGAAGCGCTGGCGCAGTTGCAGGCGGAGTACGCGCTGCGCGGTGTCAACCTCGTCAAGATCGGCAGCAAGTGGACCTTCCGCACTGCCAACGACCTGTCGTGGCTGATGACGCGCGAAAGCACCGAGACGCGGCGCCTGTCGCGTGCGGCGATCGAGACGCTGGCGATCATCGCCTATCACCAGCCGGTGACGCGCACGGAGATCGAGGAAATCCGCGGCGTCATCACCTCCAAGGGCACGCTCGACGTGCTGCTGGAGACGGGCTGGATCAAGCCGCGCGGCCGCCGCAAGACGCCGGGCCGGCCGCTGACGTTCGGAACCACCGAAGCGTTCCTGTCCCAGTTCAGCCTCGAGGCGCTGGGCGACCTGCCGGGCCTCGACGAACTGAAAGGCACGGGCCTACTCGATCCGCGGCTGCCGTCGAGCTTCAGCATTCCGGTTCCATCGGACGATCCGGCGCTGCGCGAGGACGAAGACCCGCTCGATCCGGGCGACCTGGATTTCGGTCTGGCGCCCGCGGTCGAACCGGAAACCGGCTCGAAGGACTAGGCCAGCGATCCGGCTCCCGCCGGTAACGATAGTGACAACAAGGCGTTTGGCCGCGCGTAAAGCGCGGCTAAGTCCTTGTTTTTGACACCTCTCGCGCCTAGTTTCGCATCAGAACAAGGGCCGGTCTTCCGGCCGCGCGGTTTGGAGGGACGGGTCATGGGTTCGTTGAGTATCTGGCACTGGCTGCTGGTGATCGTGGTGGTGCTGCTGCTGTTCGGCCGCGGCAAGATCTCCGATCTGATGGGCGACATGGCCCAGGGCATCAAGGCCTTCAAGAAGGGCATGAAGGACGAGGACGCGACCGCTGAGAAGCCGTCTGAGCCGATGAAGACCATCGACAATGCGCCGGGCCAACCGGTGCGTACGGACGCGACGAAGGTCGGCTGACGGCAGGCGCGGCGTGCGTGCTGCGGATACCCGGTACGCAGACGGTTCATTGCGCCGGGATTTCGCTTAGGATGCGCCTGAGCAGATGAAGGCCGACCGGCCTTCGAGCGGAAGAGTCCATGTTCGATATCGGGTGGAGTGAACTTGTTCTGGTCGGCGTGGTTGCGCTGATCGTGCTCGGCCCGAAGGAATTGCCCGGCGTGCTGCGCATGGTCGGTCAGTGGATTGGCAAGGCGCGCAAGATGGCCGCCGACTTCCAGGGACAATTTCAGGACGCGATGCGCGAGGCCGAGATGGCCGACGTGAAGAAATCCTTCGACGACATCAAGGAAGCCGCGCACGATTTTACTGGCGGCAATCTTCTGACCAACGCGCAGCAGCAGGTCGAGGAAGCGATCAAGCTCGACACCTCGCGCACCGAGACACCGCCGGCGACGCCTGCGCCCGACGTGGAGCCGGCCACTGCCACATCCGCCACGCCCGCGCCGGACATGCCGGCGCCTGCGCCTGAGGTTAAAGCCGAGGCCAAGACCGAGGCCAAGGCGTCATGAGCGTCGAAGACATCGAAGCCACCAAGGCGCCGCTGATCGAGCATCTGATCGAGCTGCGCTCGCGCCTGATCAAGGCGCTGCTCGCGTTCGGCATCGCCTTCATCCTCTGCTTCTTCTTCGCCAAGCAGATCTACAACACGCTGATCTGGCCGTTCGTGTGGATCGCGGGGCCGGAGCATTCGAAGTTCATCTATACCGCGCTGCTGGAATACTTCATCACGCAGCTCAAACTTGCGATGTTCGGCGCGGCCTTCATCGCGTTCCCGGTGATCGCCGGGCAGATCTACATGTTCGTGGCACCTGGCCTCTATCGCAACGAGCGGCAGGCGTTCCTGCCGTATCTGGTCGCGACGCCGTTCTTCTTCGCGCTCGGTTCGGCGCTGGTCTATTTCATCGTCATGCCGATGCTGGTGCGTTTCTCGATCGGCATGGAGCAGGGGCCCGCAGCCGGGCAAGCGGAAATCGCGCTGCTGCCGAAGGTCGGCGAATATCTCTCGCTGATGATGTCGCTGATCTTCGCGTTCGGCATCGCCTTCCAGTTGCCGGTGATCCTGACGTTGCTCGGCCGCATCGGCGTGCTGACGTCGACGCAGCTGCGCGAGAAGCGCCGCTACTTCATCGTCGGTGCATTCGTGATCGCCGCGGTGCTGACGCCGCCGGACGTGATCAGCCAGATCTCGCTGGCGCTGCCGTTGATGCTGCTCTACGAGGGCTCGATCTGGGCGGTGAAGATCGTCGAGAAGCGGCAGGCCGCCGTGAAGATGACCGGAGCTTCGCCATCGCCGCCGCCGGAGTCCTCGTCGGCCAATCCGGCGGAATAGCCGTATTTCGCGGCGAAAATTGCTACAATCCCCGCGATTCTTCCTCTGAATCAGCTTCGTTTTCAGCCGTCATCACCCGCGAAAGCGGGTGATCCAGCATTCCGCAGGCGCAGTGTTTCAATCGCTATCCTTTCGGGTTACTGGATGCCCGCTTTCGCGGGCACGACATCAAGATCAGGTTAGACAATGCACGACATCCGCGCGATCCGAGACAATCCCGAGGCTTTCGATGCCGCGTTGAAACGGCGCGGACTCGAGGCGCTGTCGGCATCGCTGCTCGCGATCGATGAGCGGCGGCGTAGCGCGATCGTTGCGGCCGAGCAGGCACAGGCGCGCCGCAACGCCGCTTCCAAGGACATCGGCGACGCGAAGAAGGCGAAGGACGACGCACGCGCCGCGACGCTGATGGCGGAAGTCGCCGATCTCAAGGTGAAGCTGCCCGAGCTTGAAGCTGCGGCGAAGGCTGCCGAAGACGAGCTGCGCGCGGTTCTCGCCGGTATTCCGAACCTGCCGCTCGATGAGGTGCCGTTCGGTTCGGATGAGCACGGCAACGTGCTGCATCACCAGTTCGGTGCGAAGAAGAATTATGCATTCACACCGAAGCCGCACTTCGATCTCGGCGAAGCGCTGAAGCAGATGGATTTCGAGACGGCCGCCAAACTGTCTGGCGCGCGCTTCGTC
>JBEIPX010000375.1:0-3636 GCA_040376815.1 Bradyrhizobiaceae bacterium | reverse complement strand
TTCAGCAGCGCGCCAGGCGCGACGGTGTGCCCTATGACGTGTGGCGCGATCAGGGATTTCTGATCGCCACCGAGGGCAACCAGATCGACTACGCGTTCATCCGCTCGTCGATCCACCTGGACGCCGAGCAGTACCGGATCAAGGCGATTGCGTTCGACCGCTGGAACAGCTCGCAGATCGTGCAGGAGCTGCTCGCCGACGGGTTCAACATGTTGGGGTTCGGCCAGGGCTTCGCATCAATGGCGGCCCCGGTCCGCGAGCTGCAGCGGCTCATCATGAGCGAGCAGATCGCGCACGCCGGACACCCGGTTATGCGCTGGATGATGTCGAACATCGCCGCGCTACAAGATCCGGCCGGCAACCAGAAATTCGATAAGAGCAAGTCGGGCGACAAAATCGACGGCGCCGTCGCGCTGGCGATGGCGCTCGGCATCGCGATTGCCGACGAGATCAAGGGACCGAGTGTGTATGAGACGCGAGGGGTGCTGACGCTGTGAGTTTGCTCGATCGCCTGCGCAACTTCGGGCGCGTGAAGCCCGCAGCGCCGACGAACGATCACGGCTTCCGGCACCGCACCGCCGCGGGCGTGCAGGTCACCGAATCGAACGCGATGCAGATCTCGGCCGTGTGGGGCTGTGTGCGAGTGATCGCTGAGACTATCGCCTCGCTGCCCTGGCACGTCATCGCGAAGTCACGCAACGCGACGGGCCGCACGACGCGCGAAGTGCGATCGGACGATACCGCCTGGCTGCTGCAGACGCAGGCGAATCCCGAAATGTCGGCGTATGCGTGGCGCGAGACCGTCATTGCGCACGCGCTGACCTGGGGCAACGGGTACGCCGAAATCGAGCGCACGCCAGACGGGCGCCCGCAATGGATGTGGCCGATCTCACCCGATCGCGTGACGCCCGAGCGGATGGCGACCGGCGGCCTGCAGTACCGAATTTATGCCGAGGGCGCGGAGTACATCCTGCCGTCGGCCGACATGTACCACCTTCACGGGCTCGGCTGGGATGGGCTCGTCGGGTATAGCCCGGTCGCGATGGCCGCGCAGTCGATGGGCCTGTCGCTGGCGCTCGAGCGGTTCGGGGCGAAGTTTTTCGGCAACGGTGCGCACCCCGGCGCGGTGCTCGAGCATCCCGCAAAACTGACGCCTGAGTCTTATGCCAACTTGTCGAAGTCGGTGCAGGAGCAGATCAGCGGCGACAACGCGCTGCGGCCTTTCATCCTCGAGGAGGGCATGAAGTGGCACGGCATGACGATCCCGCCCGAGGAAGCGCAGTTTCTGGAAAGCCGGCGGTTTCAGATCAGCGAGATCTGCCGCTGGTTCCGGGTGCCGCCGCACATGGTGGCGGATCTGGACAAGGCGACGTTCAGCAACATCGAGCACCAGGCGATTGAGTTCGTCACGCACACGCTGATGCCTTGGTGCAAAAGGCTCGAGTCAGAAGCCGACATCAAGCTGTTCGGACGCGTGAACCGCGGGACCGTCTACACGAAAGTGAACATCGGCGGGCTGCTGCGGGGCGATCTGCCATCGCGCTATGCCGCCTACTCGACGGGCCGCCAGTGGGGCTGGCTGTCGGCGAATGATGTCCGTGAAATGGAAGATCTGAACCCGGTGCCGGGTGGCGACGAGTACCTCGCGCCGATGAATATGGTCCCGGCCGACATGCTGCGCGAACTGGCCGAGGCGCCCGAGCCCGCACCGGCGCCGACTCCGACGGAAAGCAGCGACGACACCGAAGACGACGAACAGACCGATCCGCCGCTGCGGGTCGTCGAGGGGCGCCGATGAAAACCTTCCGGATCGTGAACAAGGGCAAGGCTGCTGAGCTGTTCATCTACGATTTCATCGGGGGCTGGGACGGCGTCACGGCGAAGCGCGTCGCGGACGATCTGAAGGCGATCGGCAAGGTCGACGTGCTGAACGTTCGCATGAACTCGTTCGGCGGTGAAGTCTTCGAAGGCTACGCCATCTACAACCAGCTGAAACGGTTCTCGGCCCGCATCGAGGTCGACATCGACGGCGCGGCCTGCTCGATTGCGTCGATCATCGCGTGTGCCGGCGACACGATTCGCATGGCGAAAAATGCAATGTACATGATCCACGATCCGGCCGGCGGTGCCTGGGGCACGGCCGCTGATCTGCGCAAGACCGCCGCGCTGCTCGACCAGGTGCGCGGACAGCTCGTCGACACCTATGTCGCGCGCACCGGCCTGAATGCGCTGACGGTGTCTGATCTGATGACCGCCGAGACCTGGATGACCGCGGCCAACGCGGCCGAGAACGGCTTCATCGATCAGGTGACGCAAGAGCTGCAGCTCGCGGCCTGCGCCGATCTCACGAAATTCTCGAACGTGCCGAAGTGGGCGCAGCAGCGCACCACCGCCAGCGCCACGCCGCGCCTCGATCTCGCAAAGCTGCGGGCGGCCCGGCTCACTTAATCCGCCTGGCTCACCGCCGGCATCAACAAGCCCGCTCATGCGGGCTTTTTATTTGGGGGCTCTATGAATGAACTTTTGAAGCTGCTCGCGGCGCTGCGAGACCAGGCAGCGGCGCTGCAAAACGCAGCCACCAATGCCGGCCGGGATCTGACCGCCGAGGAAGACGCTGAACTCGATGGCGTGCTGGACCAGATCGAACAGACGCAGCTGAAGATCGCGCGCGCCGAGCGTAGCGAGCGGCTGCTGAACAGTGCCGACGGCACCTTCGCGAATCACGCGAACGGCGGCAACCGCGTGACACCGCCGGCCAACGTCGGCGGCAACCAGGGCCGCACGCATATCTTTACGCCGCCGACCTCGCAGGAGGAGCGCAACCGCTGGGGCTGGAACAACCTGGGCGAGTTCGCCTCGGCCGTCCGCGACGTGTCCGTCGGTGCCCGCACCGATCCGCGACTCATCAACGCACCGACCACCTACGGGCAGGAAGCTGTCGGCGCCGATGGTGGCTTCGCTGTCCCGCCGGACTGGCGCGGCCTCGTGACTGGTCTCGTGCAGAGCGAGGATTCGCTGATGTCGATGGCCGACGCCATCCCGACGCAGTCGAACAGTGTCACCGCGCCGGTCGATGAGGATACCGCGTGGGGCTCAAGCTCCGGCGTGCGCGTCTACACGCGGGCCGAGGGCGCCGCCATGACCGGCAGCAAGCCGAACATGAAGGAGGTCACGGTCAAGTTGAACGAGCTGTATGCGTTCGTTCCCGTCACCGATGAGCTGCTCGAGGACGGCCCGCTGCTGCAGAACCTGCTGACCACCAAGGCGGCGGAAAAAATCCGCTTCAAGGTGAATGATCTGATCATCAACGGCTCCGGTGCCGGTCAGCCGCTCGGCATCATGAATGCGCCGTGCAAGGTGCAGGTGTCGAAGGAAGGCTCGCAGGCTGCTGCGACGGTGCTCGCCGCGAACATCGTCAAGATGTACGCCCGCATGCCTGCCTGGTGCCGGGGCCGTGCGGTGTGGCTCATCAACCAGGACGTCGAGCCGCAGATTCATCAGCTCGGCCTGACCATCAGCAACCCGGCGGGCTCGCAGCTCTACGGCGGCGCGCCGATGTTCATCCCGCCCGGCGGCATGACCGGGGCACCTTCCGGCACGCTGTTCGGTCGGCCGATCGTCCCGACCGAGGCTTGC
>JBEIPX010000508.1:0-2351 GCA_040376815.1 Bradyrhizobiaceae bacterium | reverse complement strand
TCGGTGTTGTGGGGCGGATCGTTCTTCTTTGTCGGGGTCGCGATTCATGAGGTTCCCCCGCTGACCATCGTGTTCCTGCGCGTCGGCGTTGCTGCGTTGGCGTTGCTTCCGCTGGTGTTGATGCGCGGCATCCCGTTTCCATCCGGTTTCGCGGGCTGGAAGGTGTTTCTGGTCATGTCGGTGATCAACAATGTGATCCCGTTCTCGCTCCAGGCCGGCGCGCAGTACTATATCCCGAGCGGTCTCGCCTCCGTGCTCAACGCCACCACGCCGCTGTTCACGGTGCTGGTCATGGCCGCTTTCGCCGAGGAACGGCTTTTGCCGCGCCGCATCGCCGGCGTTCTGCTTGGACTTCTCGGCGTCGTGATCCTGCGCGGGCAGGGGCTCGATCTCACATCGGCCCAGAGCATCGGCATGCTGATGTGTCTCGCAGCAACGCTGAGCTACGGTTTCTCGGCGCTGTGGGCGAAACGTCACATGACGGGCATTCCACCGCTCGGTGCGGCAGCGTTCCAGATGATGACCTCTTGCCTCTTGATGGCGGTGCTCTCGTTTACGTTCGAGCGGCCGTGGGAACTGCCGATGCCGAGCATGAGCTCGGTGCTCGCCATCGTCGGCACGGGTGTTCTGTCGACTGCGATCGGCTTCATCATCTTCTTTCAGATCATCGCGCGCTCGGGCCCGAGCAACGTCATGCTGGTGACCCTGCTGGTGCCGGTCAGCGCGATCCTGCTCGGTCACTTCCTTCTAGGCGAGGTGATCGTCACGCGCGAGTACATCGGCGCGATCGTGATCGCCGCAGCGTTGCTCGTCATGGATGGCCGGGTGTTCGGGCTGTTCCGCCGCAAGCCGAAGCCAGTGGCGGCAAGCATCGAACCTAGTTCGAACTGAGCCGCACGCCGGCACGCAGGAAGCGCTGCGGATCGACCGCATCGCCATCAACGCGGGTTTCATAGTGCAGGTGCGGACCGGTGGAGCGGCCCGTGGAGCCTACGGCACCGATCAGCTGCCCGATGCGAACCGTATCTCCAACCTTCACGTGGATTTCGGAGAGGTGGCCGTAGCGGGTCGAGAGCGTATTGCCGTGATCGATCTCAACGAGACGGCCATAGCCGCCTTGCCAGCCAGCGGTGATCACCTTGCCGTTCGCTGTGGCACGTACCGGGTCGCCGGTGGATGCGCGGAAATCGAGACCGGAGTGCATAGCGGGACGGCCAAGAAACGGGTCGCTGCGAATGCCGAAGCCTGACGAAAACTCGACCTCGCCGATGACGGGTTTGCGATAGGGCACGACCGCAAGCGTTTTGGTCAGCCGGTCGACTTGCGTGCGCGCGAAATTGATGCGCTGAAGCTGGCGCTCGAAACCGGCCGGGTCGGCGCCCGGCTTGACGGGAATGAACGGGCCGCCGATGCCGGAACGCGGTTTGGCGTCGGCGGGCATCTGAAGGCCGAGATCGGTGAAAACGCTGCGCATGCGGCGCGCGCGGGATTCGTAATTCTCCTCGACGGCATTCAACGTCGCGACCTGCTTGGTTTCGACCTTGTCGAGCGCGGACTGAAGTTTTGCCAGCGTCGTGTCGAAGCCTTGAACCTTGAACGGCTCGGCGGGACGGACGGCGGCAACGATGGTCGTGCGCGATTGCAGGCGCGCTTCGCGATCGGGGGGCGGTGCGAACACGACCGTATCGCCGACAGGCGAGGGCGTCGGCAGCGAACCTGCGTCGGAACGGGTTTGCGATTTGACCGATCCGGTTGCGGTCGCGTCCGGCAGCGAGCCGAGCGCCGCCGCGCGCGATTCAAGCATCGCCTGACGGCGCATCACCTGTTCGAGCTTCTGGTCGAACTGCTCCTGATCGAGCAACTGGCGGCTGGTGGTGCGATCGACCTTGGCGCGCAGTTCGGCAATGCGGTCTTCGTAGGCGTATTGCATTTCGGCCTGACGCGCGATCAGGCGGGTCAACACGTCGTCGCGAAAAGCGAAATAAGTCGCGGTCGCACCAGACCAGGCGCCCATGACGATGATCGTGCCGACCACGATCCAGAACACGACCGGCCCGAAGCGGACCTGCCGCCCGGCATGGACGATGGTGTAGTCGCTGGAGGAGCCTTGGCTCTGCGCGGGGCGATGGTGCGGGGCCGTCCGGCGAACCTGACCACGGGGGTCCTGCGGGTGGTGGCGGCCATACTCAGATACGTGTCCGGAACGATGCGACATCGGCACTCCTGCGCCGGATGGCTCAATTCCAACCGGCTCTTACTCCAGCCGATTTGACCCGCTTATGGTTAATTTTCGGAAAATTGTACCTGCGCGCATGCGTGTGACCAGCTATCGAGCTAGAGTCTTTATTTGT
>JBEIPX010000464.1:0-2769 GCA_040376815.1 Bradyrhizobiaceae bacterium | reverse complement strand
GGAGGCGATCCGCGCGCTGCTTGCTGATGGCGCCGAGATGGTGATCGTGTTCGGCGCGTCGGCGATTGCTGATCGGCGCGACGTGATCCCGGCCGCGGTCGAAGCGGTCGGCGGCCATGTCGAGCATTTCGGCATGCCGGTCGATCCGGGCAACCTGATGCTGATCGCGAGCGCGGGCGACGTGCCGGTGCTCGGCGCGCCGGGCTGTGCGCGTTCGCCGAAAGAGAACGGTTTCGACTGGGTGCTGATGCGCCTGCTTGCCGGGCTGAAGGTGACGCGCAGCGACCTCACCGGCATGGGCGTCGGCGGACTATTGATGGAGATCGTGACGCGGCCGCAGCCGCGTGTGCCGGTCGCGACCGAGGGCAACCGCAAGGTCGCGGCGATCGTTCTCGCCGCCGGGCGCTCGACCCGCATGGGCGGGCCGAACAAGCTGCTGGCTGAACTGAACGGCAAGGCGCTGGTGCGCATCGTCGCCGAGCAGGCGCTCGCCTCGCGCGCGTCGCCGGTGATCGTCGTCACCGGGCATCAGCACATGGAGGTGCAGCGCGCGCTCGCCGGTCTCGATGTGCAGTTCGTGCACAATCCGGATTTCGCCACCGGGCTTGCGAGCTCGGTGCGGACGGGAGTAGCGGCCGTGCCGGATGCGGCTGACGGCGCAGCAATCTGCCTCGGCGACATGCCGCTGATCGATGCAAAGCTGATCGACCGGCTGATCGAAGTGTTCGCGCCGGATCGCGGCGGGCTGATTGCCATTCCCGTCAGCGATGGACGTCGCGGTAATCCGGTGCTGTGGTCGCGGCGGTTCTTCGACGAGCTGAAGACGCTCGACGGCGATATCGGCGCGCGCCACCTGATCGGCCGTCACGGCGAGGCGGTGATCGAAGTGCCGGTGGAGGGGCAGGCGGCGTTTCTCGATATCGACACGCCGGACGCGCTCGCCAGCGCCCGCGGCACCTGATCCGTTCACCAGTTTGAAAGACCCGGCGATTAAGGTCGCCCCGATTGGACCTCGGGGGAGGGGATTTTGCGTACGTTTGTGGATCGCAGCCGCGATATTCTGGCTGTCCTGTCGGCTTTCATCCTGATTTTTTCGGCTTTGACATCGCCGGTGTCGGCGGCGGGCGCGATGGCCATCGGCCAGTGCGGTGCTTACGGCCAGGCCTATGATTTCCCCACCAATCAGGCCGCAGTTGCCGCCGCCCGCAAGCAGTGCAAGGGCGAGTGCACCACCGTGACCATGCGCCGCGCCTGCGCCGCCATCTCGCTGGACCTGGCAAATCCCTGCGGCGCCTTCGGTTACGCGGTCGCGCCGCAGATCTCGAAGGCGCAGAACACCGCCATGCGCAAATGCTACGAGAACGGCGGCAAGGACTGCATCATCCGCGCCTGGACCTGCGACGCGCGCGGCTGACCCACTTCCAGTTTCTGTTTCAATTGGAATCGCAGGCCATCTCACCTCTCCCCGCCTGCGGGGAGAGGTCGACGCACGTAGTGCGTCGGGTGAGGGGCCGTTTACGGCCACCGCTTCATTGTCAAAAAATCACACGCCCCTCACCCCGACCCTCTCCCCGTACACGGGGAGAGGGAGCAACCAGCCTGCACCAGCGCTACTGAATCCCCCGCGACACTAGAACGGTGAGAAGCGCTGGTAGTCCGGCAGCAGCTGCGCGGCGATGCCGGCACGGACGTAAACGCCCGACCGGTTGTCGCTGTCCGACAGCATGCCCGCGCTCATCGTCAGGTTGAGCCACGAGAACCGGGCGCCCGTGATGTGCGCGCCGAAGCGGTGCTGCCGGTACGCATCGTTATGTCCGATCTCGGCTTCCGGCCCGATCCAGAACCAGCCGGGAATGCGGACACCCGTTGCGATGCGCGCGTGGTAGCTGTCGCCGATGGTGGATGCGGACAAGGACGATGTGATCATCGCCCATGGCTCCGGTTGCCACCACACGTCGATGCCGGCGCGGCCGCCGGCTTGCCCGCCGCGCAATTTGTTGCGGCGATCGTCGGGCAAGAACCGGTGCGATTGCAGATCGATGCCGGCGTAGGTCTTGATGTCGAGCGCGGGGGCCGAGAACCGCCATCCCGGCATGATGGACACCAGCCCATAGACGCCGCGGATCGGCCGGCGGCCCAACCGATAGACGTAGGCGCCCTCCGCAAACAGCACTTTCGCAATGAAGCCGTCGGCGTTGGCGCCGTTATGTGAGTAGAAGACGCCGCCATAGGCCGTGAATCCCGCGCGCCAGACGTCGCCGCCGGCGAAGTAGGTGAGCTTGCTGCCGTAGCCGTAGACGAGCGTGTCGGCCAGCGCCTGCCCGAAGTCCGGCCATTTCGGAAGCCGCCAGAAGACTGACGATTCGAACCAGCCGGACGACTCCCGTCGCGGCAGAATCCGCACATCGCCGAAGGGGATTTGCGCCAGCAGCCAATCCGGAAACGGCACGGTGACGAAGGGGATTTTGAGAGGCGTGGAGAATCCGTTGTCGCCGCTGGCGCCGCGGCCATCGGGCTCCCAGTCGCCGTACTCGATGCCAAGCTCCTCGAGCTCGCGCAGGGTCTCCTCGTCGTCCTCGTCGCTGATCGAGGCGTCGAACTGCGCAGCGGCATGCGTCGCGCCGGGAAACGCGACGACCAAGGCAACGCAAGCAACAACGCAAATCCGACGCAACGCCACCGCCACACGCATGGAGCTCCGGCTCCAGTCCAATTCCCACCCAACAGTTGGATGGAGCCAGCGGACGGCTGGCTAGTCCGAGAATTAGG
>JBEIPX010000279.1:0-4716 GCA_040376815.1 Bradyrhizobiaceae bacterium | reverse complement strand
CCGACCGCAAGCGGTCAACCGTGTCGCATCGCCGGCGTTTTCGTCGCCACAAATTTCGGAGTTATCGGCCCTAGCGATGGAAGCTGGCCCGGTCAGTGCCGTCACAACGGCAAATAGGACAGTGGTAAGGTAACGACGTTGCTCTGACCTCACCGAAATAACCTTCAAAATACATAACAATATGACCGAGCATGCGATGCTCGTAACGCACTGTAAAGGGGGCATGAAACTCGGTTGCACCCCCTGATTCCCCTGCTATACAGCCCCTTGTTCCCGCTTACCTGCGCCCGTTCGCAGGAGTGAGCCTCAGGAGAAGACCATGACCGACCAAGACCGCCCTGCATCCGGATTCGTCTACGGCGTCGCCAATCTGAAAGCAGTGGATGGAAGCGTGATCACCCTCACCTTCCCCGACGGCGCCAAGCGCCAATTCCCAAAAAACATCACCGGCCTCGACATCGCCAAGGGCATCTCGCCCTCGCTGGCGAAGCGCACTGTCGCCATGGCGCTCGATGGCCATCTCGCCGATCTCGCCGACAGCATCACCCGCGATGCCGCGATCGAATTCGTCAACCGCGACGATCCGCGTGCGCTGGAATTGATCCGGCACGATGCCGCGCACGTTCTCGCCGAAGCGGTGCAGGCGCTGTGGCCCGGCACGCAGGTCACCATCGGCCCGGTGATCGAGAATGGTTTCTATTACGACTTCTTCCGTAACGAGCCGTTCACGCCCGACGATTTCGCCGCGATCGAGAAGAAGATGCGCGAGATCATCGCCAAGGATCAGCCCTTCACCAAGGAAGTCTGGACGCGCGATCAGACCAAGCAGGTGTTCAAGGACAAGGGCGAGCTGTTCAAGGTCGAACTGGTCGACGCGATTGCGGCGGATCAATCGATCAACATCTACAAGCAGGGTGAATGGTTCGACCTCTGCCGCGGTCCGCACATGACCTCGACCGGCAAAGTGGGCAACGCCTTCAAGCTGATGAAGGTCGCCGGAGCCTACTGGCGCGGCAACAGTGACAATCCGATGCTGACCCGTATCTACGGCACGGCGTTCGCGAAACAGGAAGAACTCGACGGCTATCTCAAGCAGCTCGAGGAAGCCGAGAAGCGCGACCATCGCCGCCTCGGCCGCGAGATGGACCTGTTCCACTTCCAGGAAGAAGGTCCGGGCGTCGTGTTCTGGCACGCGAAAGGCTGGACGCTGTTTCAAGCGATCATCGCCTATATGCGCAGGCGTCTTGCGGGTGACTACGACGAGGTCAACGCACCGCAGATTCTCGACAAGGCGCTGTGGGAAACCTCCGGTCACTGGGAGTGGTACCGCGAGAACATGTTCGCGGCGCAGTCGGCCGGTGACGAAGCCGAGGACAAGCGCTGGTTCGCGCTGAAGCCGATGAACTGCCCCGGCCACGTGCAGATCTTCAAGCATGGCCTGAAAAGCTATCGCGAGCTGCCCATTCGCCTCGCCGAGTTCGGCATCGTGCATCGGTACGAGCCGTCGGGCGCGATGCATGGCCTGTTGCGCGTGCGCGGCTTCACGCAGGACGACGCGCATGTGTTCTGCACCGAGGAGCAGCTTGCGGCCGAGTGCCTCAAGATCAACGACCTGATCCTATCGACCTACTCCGACTTCGGCTTTGACGGCGAATTGGTCGTGAAGCTCTCGACGCGGCCCGAGAAGCGCGTCGGCACCGACGCTGCGTGGGATCATGCCGAAGAGGTCATGAGCAAGGTGCTCGTGCAAATCCAGAGCCAGAGCAGCAATCGCATCAAGACGGAGATCAATCCGGGCGAAGGCGCGTTCTACGGGCCGAAGTTCGAATACGTGCTGCGCGACGCCATCGGCCGCGACTGGCAGTGCGGCACCACGCAGGTCGACTTCAACCTGCCGGAGCGCTTCGGCGCGTTCTACATCGATGCGGACTCGAGCAAGAAGACGCCGGTGATGGTGCATCGTGCGATCTGCGGCTCGCTGGAGCGTTTCACCGGCATCCTGATCGAGCATTATGCGGGCCACTTCCCTCTCTGGCTGGCGCCGACGCAGATCGTCGTCGCCACCATCACGTCGGATGCGGACGAGTATGCGCAGGATGTGCTGAAGCAGCTGCGCCGTGCGGGGTTGCGTGCCGAGATCGATCTTCGCAACGAGAAGATCAATTACAAGGTGCGCGAGCATTCACTGGCGAAAGTCCCGGCGCTGGTCGTCGTCGGCAAGAAGGAAGCCGAGACACGCGGCGTTTCGATCCGCCGCCTCGGCAGCGATGGCCAGAAGGTGATGTCGCTGACCGAGGCGCTGGCTGCGCTGGTCGATGAAGCGACGCCGCCGGACGTGAAGCGTGCGAATGCGGAAGCTGCACAGACGGCGGAGTAAAAAACCCCTCTCCCCTTGCGGGAGAGGGTAAAGCGGCATCGCGCCAGCTTAGACACCTGCTAAACTGCATGCTCTTGTCGAGTGGCTGCCAACCCGCGATATGAGTGGCAGATAGTCCGCCATTGAAAGTTGCCCCGATGCCCGACGCCCTCGACCTTCTGAAGACCCGCCGCTCGCTGAAGCCGTTCGACATGGGCGGACCCGGCCCCTCGCCCGAACAGCTCGATACGATCCTGACCATCGGCTCACGCGTGCCGGATCACGGCAAGCTGACGCCATGGCGCTTCATCGTGTTCGAAGGCGACGGGCGCGAACGCGCCGGTGCGCTGCTCGCCGAGCGCTTCAAAGCGCGCTATGCGGACGCCACCGCCGATCAGATCGAGACTGAGCGCAAGCGCTTCCTGCATGCGCCGCTTGTCATCGCAGTGGTCAGCCGCGCCGCCGCGCATCCGAAGATTCCCGAGTGGGAGCAGGAATTGTCCGTCGGCGCGAGCGCAATGAACATCGTCCACGCCGCGCATGCGCTGGGCTTCGTCGCCAACTGGCTGACCGGCTGGGCGGCGTTCGACCGGCAGACGCTCGATGCACTCGGACTGAAACCGTTCGAGAAGATCGCGGGCTTCATTCACATCGGCCGCGCATCGGTGCCTATCGAAGATCGCCCGCGCCCAGCGCTTGCGGATATCGTCACGCGCTTCTAGCGTGGGACGGCGATGACAGCCGCCGAGCCGCTCACGATCTCCGTCGATGCCGAGACAAATGTCTCCGGTCTGCTGATGCTGCCGCCAAAAGCGCGCACGCTGTATGTGCTGGCGCACGGCGCGGGCGCCGGTATGGCGCACTCATTCATGGCGGCAATCGCTAACGAGCTTGCGGCTGTCGGCGTCGGGACGCTGCGTTATCAGTTCCCCTACTTCGAGCGGGGCAAGAAACGAACCGATCCGCCGCCGATCTGTCACGCCACCGCGCGCGCGGCCGTCGAGGAAGCATCGCGCCGCGCACCTGGCCTCAAGCTGATCGCCGGTGGCAAGTCGTTCGGCGGACGCATGACCTCGCAGGCGCAGGCGCTCAAGCCGTTGCCGGGCGTCGCCGGTCTCGCCTTCATCGGCTTTCCGCTGCATCTCGCCAAGAAGCCAGCGACCGAGCGTGCGAAGCACCTTGCTGACGTGAAGATTCCGACGCTATTCCTGCAAGGTACGCGCGACGAACTCGCAGATCTCACGTTGCTCGAACCTGTGGTAGCAAGCCTCGGCAAGCGCGCGACGCTGAAAATCATCGACGGCGCCGATCACGCCTTCCATGTGCTGGCCAAGAGCGGCCGCAAGGATGCCGACGTGTTGCGCGAGCTGGCGCGGGAGATCGCGGACTGGGCGGCCTCGCTGTCAGCCCCCGCTTCCAAGGGCTAAATCAGACTTTTCCACCCTGCGGGAAGGTTGAGCCATGGCATGAGAACCGCCTTGGCCTCGGTAGCACCGTGGTATACCACCACTCCCTCCCTCTGACTTCTCCGGACTGAAGCCAATGCTGAATACGCCTCGTGCCCGCCGTGGCATGGTCACTTCTCCCCATAACCTCGCCAGCGAAGCCGGGCTTCGCGTGCTCCGCGAGGGCGGTAACGCCATCGAAGCGACCGTGGCCATGGCCGCCTCACTTGCCGTGGTCTATCCGCATATGACCTCGATCGGCGGCGACGGCTTCTGGCTGATTTCGGCGAAGGGCAAACCGGTGATCGCGGTCGATGCCTGCGGTGGCGCGGCGAAAGCGGCAACGCCGGAGTTCTATCGCGGTAAGGGACTTTCAGCGATTCCGCAGCGTGGTCCCCTCGCCGCGAACACCGTCGCAGGCACGCTCTCAGGCTGGGATGAAGTGCTGAAGATCAGCGCTGGCCTCGGCGGCAAGCTGCCGCTGTCGCGGCTGGTCGAGGACGCCGTTTGGTCCGGCGAGAACGGCTTTGCCGTCACCGCCAGTCAGGAAGAACTGACCGAGACGAAGCTTCCCGAGCTGAAAGACTCGCCGAACTTCACGAAAACCTTCCTGCTGAACGGCAAGTTGCCGAAGGAAGGCGAGCTGATGAAGCTGCCGGCGCTGGCGAATACGCTCAAGCGCCTCGGCAAGCACGGCGCGGCGAGCTTCTACACCGGCGAGCTGGCGAAGGAGATCGCCGCCGATCTCGCGCGCTGCGGCGCGCCGGTCACAGCAGAAGACCTCGCCGCCCACAAGGCGCAGCAGCGTGAGCCGCTGTCGGTCGGCGTCAAGGGCGCTGCGCTCTACAATTTTCCCCCGCCGACCCAGGGCCTCGCCTCGCTGATGATCCTCGCGCTGTTCGAGCGGCTCGGCAT
>JBEIPX010000196.1:0-6147 GCA_040376815.1 Bradyrhizobiaceae bacterium | reverse complement strand
GCATTCGAACAGGACACCGAGCGCGAGGTCGTCATTGACGCAGAACACGGCGTCCATCTCCGGGACGCGCGTGATAAGGTCAGCGAACAGCGTACCGCCCATGGTCACGGAGGTCGGTACGGGTGTCGTCACGATCAGGCGCTGATCGAGCAATCCTGCCGCTTTCATCGCATCGCGATAGCCGTCGAAGCGTCGCTGCACGCGCGGGTCCATGCGCGCACCGAGGAAACCGATGCGTTTGTGTCCCTGCGACAAAAGGTGAGAAATAGCTGTAAAACCGGCGTCATAATGAGAAAAGCCGACCATCATGTCGACCGGCTCCGGGCCGATTTCCATGATCTGAACGATCGGGCAGTTCATCGCCTGCATCACCGTGCGCGACTCCGCCGTCTGGTTGATGCCGGTGACGATCAGTCCCGCCGGCTTCTGCGCCTGGAACAGGCGGAGCAGTTTCTCTTCCTGAAGGATCGAATAGCGCGTGTTGACGAGCTGGATGCTGTAGCGGCTGTTTTGCGCGACGTCATAGATGCCGCGCAACACGTCGGAGAACACGTTGTTGGTCAGCGAAGGGATCAGGACGCCGATCACCTCGCTGCGCTGCGAAGCTAGAGCGCGTGCCGCGAGATTGGGCACATAACCGAGTTCCTTCGCTGCGCTTTCCACACGCGCGCGCTTGCCGATCGAGAGGGCTTCGGGATTACGAAAGAACCGGGACGCAGTGATCGGGCTGACGCCTGCAAGCTTGGCGACATCCGTCAGCCGGGCCTCACCCGATTTCGTCCGGTTGCGTCTCATCGGGTGCGTCATATCATACATGCGACGGCACTTAAACGAATATTGACAGCGCTACCATTGGACGGTTAGCCTCGATTTCAGGGACGGAAAGATCCCTCGATTTCGATCTGGCGCGCTGCAAGGCATCCGACGCCGGCCATCGATGTCACTCAAGAGCTGCTGCGGCTGCGCCGACAGCGGCCGGTTTTTGGGGGAAGCGCATGGAGTCGCAGATATGGCGTCTGTGAAGATTCAGGACGTCCGGAAATCGTTCGGCGGTTTCGAAGTCCTGCACGGCGTCACAGTTCCGATCGAGGACGGGGAGTTCGTCGTCCTTGTCGGCCCGTCCGGCTGCGGCAAGTCGACGTTGCTGCGCATGCTTGCGGGCCTTGAGAACATCACATCCGGCACGATTTCGATCGGCGATCGCGTCGTCAACGACGTACAGCCGAAAGAGCGCGACATCGCCATGGTGTTCCAGAATTACGCGCTCTATCCGCACATGACTGTCGCACAGAACATGGGCTTCTCACTGAAGCTGCGCGGCACCAATCAGGCCACGATCAATTCGCTTGTGAAGAAGGCGGCGGACATTCTCGCGCTCGGCCAGTTGCTCGACCGCTATCCGCGCCAGCTCTCCGGCGGTCAGCGCCAGCGCGTCGCCATGGGCCGGGCGATCGTGCGCGATCCGCAGGTGTTCCTGTTCGACGAGCCGCTCTCGAATCTCGATGCCAAGCTGCGCGTCGCCATGCGCACCGAGATCAAGGAGCTGCACCAGCGGCTCAAGACCACGACCGTCTACGTCACCCACGACCAGATCGAGGCCATGACCATGGCCGACAAGATCGTGGTGATGCATGACGGCATCGTCGAACAGATGGGCGCGCCGCTCGAACTCTACGATCACCCGGACAACAAGTTCGTCGCCGGGTTCATCGGTTCGCCGGCGATGAACTTCCTCGATGGCAAGCTCGTCGGCAGCAATACGCCGCACGTGGAAACGGCCAACGGCAGCAAGCTGCCGTTGATCGCGTCGCGCACCGGCCTCGACGGCAAGCCCGTGACCTACGGCATCCGTCCCGAGCATCTCGAGTTCGCCGATGACGGCATCGAAGCCGAGGTCATCGTCGTCGAGCCGACCGGTTCGGAGACGCAGATCGTCGCGCGCATCGGCACGCAGGACCTGATCGCGGTGGTCCGCGACCGCCGCCAGGTGAAGCCTGGAGACAAGGTCAAGCTGCGGCCGGTTCCGGCCGCCGCCCACGTCTTCGACAAGGAAACCGGAAAGCGCCTCATCAACTGAACTGCCTCGCCGGATCGCGGGGAACGTCGAGCGTCATAGCCAGCAAACCATACAAGCCGGTCAGCGCAATCAAGAACCGGATCAACAGGGAGAGTTAGACGATGAGTGATTTTATCCAGAATCGCCGGTCATTGCTCAAAGGTGGTGCCGCCACGATCGCGGCAGCCGCGACGACATCCGCAGATCAGTTGTTCAACTTCGCCCAGGCCTGGGCGCAGGCGTCGCCGTGGAAGCCGGAGAAGGGTGCCAAGATCAACCTGTTGCGCTGGCGCCGGTTCGTCGAGGCCGAAGATGCCGCCTTCATGAAGATGATCGCCGCCTTCAAGGCCGCCACTGGCGTCGAAGTGGTCGTCACCAACGAGTCGTTCGAGGACATCCAGCCGAAGGCTTCGGTTGCGGCGAACACCGGCTCGGGCCTCGACATGGTGTGGGGCCTTTACTCGCTGCCGCATTTGTTCCCGCAGAAGTGCGCGGACCTCACCGACGTCGCCAACTACCTCGGCAAGAAGTATGGCGGCTGGACGCCGGCGGCCGAGGCCTATGGCAAGTCCGGCAACAAGTGGATCGGCATTCCGGTCGCGACCACGGGCGGCCTGATGAATTACCGCATCTCCTCGATGGAGAAAGCCGGCTTCAAGGAGTTCCCGAAGGACACAGCGTCGTTCCTCGAACTCTGCCGCGCGCTGAAGAAGAACAATACGCCGGCCGGCTTCGCGCTCGGCCACGCCTCGGGCGACGCCAACACCTGGCTGCACTGGGCACTGTGGGCGCACGGCGGCAACCTGGTCGACAGCAAGGACAAGGTGATCATCAACTCGCCGGAGACCGTGAAGGCGCTCGAATACGTCAAGGCACTGTATGAAACTTTCATCCCCGGCACCGCGTCGTGGAACGACTCGTCTAACAACAAGATCTTCGTTGCAGGCGATCTGCACCTGACCTCGAACGGCATTTCGATCTACGTCGCGGCCCAGAAGGACAACAAGGCCGTCGCCGAGGACATGAATCATGCCTATATGCCGATCGGTCCGGTCGGCAAGCCGACCGAACTGCATCTCGCGTTCCCGATCCTCACCTTCCAGTTCACCAAGGCGCCACAGGCCTGTAAGGCGCTGACGGCGTTCATGCTGGAAGCCGAGAACTTCAACCCGTGGGTTTCGGCAGCGCAAGGCTATCTCTCGCACTTCCTCGGCGCCTATGATGCGAACCCGGTGTGGACCGCCGATCCGAAGCGCACGCCGTATCGCGACGTCTCCAAGCGCACGCTGACCCCGGGCGGTCAGGGCTCGCTCGGCGAGAAGGCGGCGGCGGCGATCGCCGACTTCATCGTGGTGGACATGTTCGCGAACTTCGCAACGGGCCGTGAAGACGCCAAGGGCGCCATCGCGGTGGCCGAACGGCAGGCGAAGCGTATCTATCGCTAAGAGTGATTCCGAAAAGCGGATACCGGTTTTCGGAAAAGATCATGCTCACGTTGAACAACTAGTCGCGACGCCGGCGGCGGGTTTTAGAGACCCACCGCCGGCTGATATTCTGGAACGGAGTGCAGAGTTCTCATGACCGATGCCACTCTCTCCCGGCGTGCCCCGATCACAGAACCGACGGCCTGGATTCGGTTGAGGACCAACCGCAACTGGCTCGGCTGGTGGTTCATGGCGCCGGCGCTCGCCATCCTGATTCTGTTCCTCGCCTATCCGCTTGGTCTCGGCGTGTGGCTGTCGTTCACCGACACCAAGATCGGCCGCAGCGGCCAGTTCATCGGCCTCGAGAACTACGAGTGGCTGCAGGGCGACTCGATTTTCTGGCTCTCCGTCTTCAACACGCTGCTTTATACGATCGTCGCGAGCATCGCGAAGTTCGGCTTCGGGCTCTATCTTGCGCTGTTGCTCAACAAGCACGTGCCGTTCAAATCACTGGTGCGCGCCGCAGTGCTGATTCCGTTCATCGTGCCGACAGTGCTCTCAGCCATCGCGTTCTGGTGGATCTACGACTCACAGTTTTCGATCATTTCGTGGTCGCTCAAGAAGATGGGGCTGATCACGGCTAACATCGACTTTCTCGGCGATCCGTGGAACGCGCGGTGGTCAACTATTTTCGCGAATGTCTGGCGTGGCGTGCCGTTCGTCGCCATCACGCTGCTCGCCGGACTTCAGACCGTCTCACCCTCGCTCTACGAGGCGGCGACGCTTGACGGCGCAACGCCGTGGCAGCGCTTCCGCTACATCACCTATCCGCTGCTGACGCCGATCATCGCTGTCGTGATGACGTTCTCGGTGCTGTTCACTTTCACTGACTTTCAGCTGATCTGGGCGATGACGCGCGGCGGCCCGGTGAACGCCACGCACCTGATGGCGACGCTGTCGTATCAGCGCGCTATTATGGGCGGGCAGCTCGGTGAAGGTGCCGCGATTGCTACCGCCATGATTCCGTTCCTGCTCGCCGCGATCATGATCTCGTGGTTCGGATTGCAGCGGCGCAAATGGCAACAGGGATCCGACAATGACTGAACTCCTTGCCGACAAGGTTGCCGATCCGCGCAAGACGCTGAACGCTTCGTCCGCAGCCGCCGCGGACTATTCGGAAGGCATGAGCTATCTGGAATCCGTGCCGCGCCAGCTCGTCACGCTCTATCTGCCGCTCTTCATCTTCCTCGTAGTCCTGCTGTTCCCGTTTTATTGGATGGCGCTCACGGCGGTGAAGCCGAACAACCAGCTCCTTGATATGGAGAGTGTCAGCCCGTTCTGGACCTGGACGCCGACGTTCGAGCACATCAAGAAGCTGCTGTTCGAATCGAACTATCCAAAGTGGCTCTGGAACACGATGTACGTCGCTGCTGCGGCGACGGCGCTGTCGATCTTCGCGAGCGTGCTCGCGGCCTATGCGATCGTCCGGCTGCGTTTTCGCGGCGCGCAGATGGTCGGGGGGTTGATCTTCCTTGCGTATCTCGTTCCGCCGTCGATCCTGTTCATCCCGCTCGCGACGGTCATCTTCAACTACGGCTTGTTCGATTCTCCGCTGTCGCTGATCCTCGTCTATCCGACGATCCTGATCCCGTTCTCCACCTGGCTGCTGATGGGCTACTTCAAAACGATCCCGTTCGAGCTCGAGGAGTGCGCGCTCATCGACGGTGCCTCACGCTGGCAGATCCTGACCAAGATCGTCCTGCCCCTCGCGGTGCCCGGATTAATCTCGGCCTTCATCTTCTGCTTCACGCTGTGCTGGAACGAATTCATTTACGCGCTGACGTTCCTGCAATCGGTGCAGAACAAGACGGTGCCGGTCGCGATCGTCAACGAGTTCGTCGATGGCGACGTCTACCGCTGGGGCTCGCTGATGGCGGGCGCGCTGGTCGGCTCATTGCCGCTGGTGATCCTGTATGCTTTCTTCGTGGAGCACTACGTATCGGCGATGACGGGTGCTGTGAAGGAATAGAGCTATTGTAATCGCGATCTTCGTCATGGCCGGGCTTGACCCGGCCATCCACGTCTTTCTTGATGCAAATGCCGTCAAGACGTGGATGCCCCGGCACATAGGCGAGCGAAGCGACGCCGTTCTTAGAACGGCTATGGCCGGGCATGACGAAGTTGAGATTCATCGGACTTCCAATAAGGGATTGTGAACTTGCATATTCTCGTTCTTGGCGCGGCCGGCATGGTCGGCCGCAAGCTTGTCGAGCGTCTGGTCAAGGACGGCCGCCTCGGCAAGACCGACATCAAGTCGATGACATTGCAGGACGTGGTCGCGCCGGCGGCGCCTACGGCTCCCGGCATTGCTTTCAAGGCTGTCACCGGCGACGTCGCCGATCAGGCGACGGTCGTTAAGCTGGTCGCCGAGAAACCGGATGTGATCTTCCATCTCGCTGCGATCGTGTCGGGCGAGGCCGAGGCTGATTTCGACAAGGGCTACCGCATCAACCTCGACGGCACGCGCTATCTGATCGACGCCATCCGCTCGGTCGGCGGCGGCTACAAGCCGCGCCTCGTATTTACGTCGTCCATCGCTGTGTTCGGGGCGCCGTTCCCGGAGAAAATCGGCGACGAATTCCTGTCGGCGCCGCTGACCAGCTACGG
>JBEIPX010000449.1:0-2897 GCA_040376815.1 Bradyrhizobiaceae bacterium | reverse complement strand
TGTGGATGGCGCGGCAGTTCCCGAATGCATCGGTCACCGCTGTGTCGAACTCGAACTCGCAGCGCGAATACATCGAGGCGACGGCGGCCGCGCGCGGGCTGACTAATCTCAAGGTCGTCACCTGCGACATGAACGTTTTCGATCCGGGCACGCAGTTCGATCGCGTCGTCTCGGTCGAGATGTTCGAGCACATGATGAACTGGCAGGCTTTGCTCACGCGCGTGCGCACATGGCTGAAACCGGACGGCCGGCTGTTCATGCATATTTTCACACACCGGACGGGCGCGTATCTGTTCGATCGCGCCAACCGCGAGGACTGGATCGCGCAGCACTTCTTTACCGGCGGAGTGATGCCGAGCCATCATCTGGTGCGGCAGTATTCCGATCTGTTCGCGGTCGAGAAGGAGTGGCGCTGGAGCGGTGCCCACTATGAGCGGACGGCGAATGCCTGGCTCGCCAATTTCGACCGTAATGCCGCGGAGATCGAGATGATCCTCCAGCCGGTTTACGGCCGCGATACCCGGCTCTGGATGCGGCGCTGGCGCTGGTTCTTCCTCGCAACCGCGGGACTGTTCGGCCATGCGGGCGGCGACGAGTGGGGCGTCAGTCACTACCGGCTGAAGAAGGCGTAAGCCTTCGAGCGATGCGTCAATCCTGGAGCCTTTCAGGCTTTGATGGGATCAAAGCCGGGCTCCAACTTTTTGCTTTGACGCGTTTTCTTTACGCGAATTCTTTACGCGAACCGGTTTCCACTTCGCTCGAAAACGCTTCAGCGGCGGCCGAACGGCAAGACGTGCAGGCCGAGCCGCGTCTTGGCCACGTAGACCAACAGAACGGTGAGGAAGACGAGCGCGCCGGACAGCGCCGCGGCTGCGCCGTATCCGCCGTAAAGCGGAATAAGGTAGAGGCCCAGCACGAGGTTGACGAGAAATGCCATGCCATAGGCGGTGGCACAGGCGTTCTGGTGACCGAGCATGTTGAGCAGCCGTTCGACCGGACCGACCGCGGCGCGCACGACGAGGCCGATCGCCATCACGAACATCATGCCATAGCCTTCGACGAACTGCGGGCCGAACAGCCACAGCATCGGCTTGCCGAAAATCAGCAGCAGGATCGTCGCCGCCAGTGATGGCCAGAACGTCACCTTGATCGAATAGGCGACATATTCCTCGAGCCGCTTCTTGTCGCCAGTCGCATGGAATTCGCTGAAGCGATGCGCGGTGGATGCGCCGATCGCGTAGTGGATGAACGAAACCAGCACTAGCGTCTTTGCGACCGCAAAGTAGATGCCGACCTCGTCCGACGGACGAAACAGCTGGAGCAGCAGCAGGTCGGTGTAGCTCAGTAGCAGAAAGGTGCCCTCGGTGACGACGATCGGCAGCGACGTCGCGAACCAGTATTTGCCTTCATATCGGCGCGAGCCATCCGGCACCACCGAGGCGAGACGACGGTTGAGCGGGAACATCTGGCCGAGCATCGCAATCCACACCGCGATGGCGCTCGCGATCATCGCCGCGGTTGCATCCAGCTTGAAGCCGACGAGGAGGACCGCGCCGGTCAACGCGATCAGCAGGCCCTGGCGGATGATGAAGGTCGGCATCAGGCCGAGCCGCATCCAGTCATAGGCGCGCGCCATCGCATCTTGAATGTTGGCGACGATGAACGCCGGCAAGGTGAAGCAGACGAGATAAAATGGCATCACCATCGCCTGCGGGATATGCGGCGTCAGGACATGAATTCCCGCGGCGATGATCGCGCAGATGATGCAGCAGCCGGCAAACGCCATCCAGCGAGAACCGGCGATGAAGCCGCGCAGCCCGTCGAGATCGTTGCGGGCGCGGTACTCCGGAATCATCTTCTGCGCGGCGGGCGACATGCCAAAATCGAGCAGCGAGCCCAGCATCAGCACCCAGGTCCAGACATAGACGTAGACGCCATAGTCTGACGCGCCCATCCAGCGGGCGAGTACGATCTGCGAAGCGTAGGCAAGACCGGCGCTGATGACGCGGATGATGAAGACGGTGCTGGCCGCGCGATTGGTGATCGACGCTTCGCTGGTGCCATGGGTGAAGTCGCGCACGCGCGCCGTCACCTTCTGCATCAGCGTCATGGTTGCTCCCGTTTCCACCGCGGACACGTTTGATTCCTGCTTCACCTGCCAAGACGACGAGATTTAGCAAGATTTCGTTAACATTCGGTTGGGTGAAGCCGGGTCGCTGCGCTCAGAAATATCGATTGGCGGCAATGGTTTACCGGTATGGCCGGGCTGGCGTCGGCGATGAATCAGGCAAGACCCTTCATCGATCGCCGAGGCTGATGGCGAGTGGGCAGTGCAATTGCGCGTCTGTCGCGACAATTTGACCCGTCAGCCCGAAAAGCCGCCGCTGTCCAGAAAAGCCTGTTCGTCCGCCGTGGTCTCTCGGCCGAGGATTGTGTTGCGGTGAGGAAAACGTCCGAAGCGGCGCACGATGTCCGCGTGATCTTCGGCGAAGCCGAGATTGAAGGTGTTGCCGGCCGCCTTGAACAGCTCGACACAACGATCCTGATGCTTGAGTTCTTCGGAATGCATGAACGGCATGTAGGCGAACTGCTGCATTTCGGCGTCGACGCGCTGGTCGACGCCTTTGCTCAAGGCGCGCTCGGCCGCCCGCAGTGCGAGTTCGTCGGTCGCGTAGGTGCGCGGGTCGTTGCGGAACATGTTGCGAGGAAACTGGTCGAGCACGATGATCAGTGCCAGCGCGCCGTCATCGCTCCCTTCCCACGCGGTCAATTCGCCACGCGAGGCTGCTTCCCATGTGGCCATGAAGCGCGAAGTAATCTCGCGATCAAATGCTGCATCCTTTTTCCACCAGCGATCCGGGCCGGCCGCGCGCCAGAAGCTGATCACGTCGTCCGGA
>JBEIPX010000109.1:0-8248 GCA_040376815.1 Bradyrhizobiaceae bacterium | reverse complement strand
TGTAGGCGACGAGCTTCTCGGCGAGCGGAACCGGCGGCAGTGGATCGAGGTGAGCCGGGTTTGCATCGTACCAGCCGAGGGTTCGCTGATAGATCGCTTTGACGTTGTGGCGGACATGGCCGTAATAGCCGCGCGTGTGCCACGCGCCTTCGAGGCTTTTCGGAATCCGGATCGCCTCGGCAATCTCCGGCGCGGTCATGCCGTGATTGATCATGCGCAGCGTCTGGTCGTGCGTGAACTTGTAGAGATCGCGTTGCTGTTTCAGATGGGTCTGGACGCGCGCCTTCCCCCACACCGGCCAGTGGTGTTGTCCGACAAGAATCTCGGCGTCGCCGCCCCACAGTTGCAGCGCTTCGTTCAGATAGCCGGACCAGGCGAGGGCGTTGCGGACTTCCGAGCCGCGGAAGGGAAGCAGGTTGTGAAAATTATGCGTGGCGTTCTCCGCCATGTTGAGCACTTTCAGCTGCGGCAGATAGAAATGAAACTCCGCCGGCGCCTCGCTCTCCGGCGCCATCTGAAATACGAACTCCAGGCCGTCGATGACGCGCCTGTCGCCGGTCGCCATGACGAGATCGTTCGGCGCGATCAACGCGACCGTGCCGGCCGCCATCGACTTGCCGAGCCCGCAATCGACCTGCCCGCGCGCGCCGCGCGGGATGAACGGTCCGAACTGGTACTGCGCCCGGCGCAGCATCGCGTTGCCGGCGATCACGTTCTCCGAGACGGCGAATTCCATGAACAGGTTTGGCGCGATGATCGGCACGCGGCCGCTGCTGACATCGTCGTCGCTGAGGACGCCGCGCGCGCCGCCCCAGTGATCGGTGTGCGTGTGGGTGTAGATTACCGCCGTCACCGGCCGCCGGCCGCGATGCTTGAAGTACAGCTCGAGCCCGGCGCGCGCGCCTTCAGCCGAGGTCAAGGTATCGACGACGATGACGCCGGTGTCGCCCTCGATCAGCGTCATATTGGCGATGTCGAGGCCGCGCACCTGATAGACGCGAGGACAGACCTCGAACAGGCCGTGATTCATGTTGAGCTGCGATTGCCGCCACAGGCTCGGGTTGACGGTCGGCGGTGCGGTCTCCGATGAAAGAAATCCGTATGGCTTGAGCGTCCAGACCACGCGGCCCTGCGCGTTGGCGACGGTGGCGTCCGGCAGCGTCTCGATGAAGCCGCGGCTGGCGTCCTCGAAGTCCTGACGATCGGCGAAGGGCAGCGCGGCCAGCATCGCCGCGTTGGCGGCGGCGACCGCGGGGTGTGCGTCCTTTGGCAGCTTTCGCGGATCGATCGGTGCGTTGCTCATGTTGCTTCCTCTCCCGGCTCGCCGTCAGCAAGCAATCATCCCGTCTCCCAGCTTGTGGGACAAGTCCATTCTCCGATACTGATGCTGCGCCATCGCCGATGCCTGCAAACATTGCTCTGGCGAGACGGCGGTTCTTGATGTAACGGCTCGGTCAGGATGGAGCTCATGTCTTGACCAAGCAAGATGAACGCCGCGCAGCGACGATCGCCGCCATCCGGGCGAGCGCACGGAAGCTGTTCGCGGTGGCCGGGTTCGAGAAGACCAGCATCGACGACATTGCCGAGCATGCCGGCGTGACCAAGGGCGCGTTCTACCATCACTTCAATTCGAAGGAGCGCATCTTCGAGGATGTGCTGGAGATGGCACAGTCCGAACTCAGCATCCGCGTCACCGAGGCGGCGTCTAAGGCCAAAACGCCGGTGACGGCGATCGAACTCGGCGTGCAACAGTTCCTGACGGACTCCGCCAAGCGCGACTTCCGGCAGATCATCTTCATCGACGGCCCGGCCGTGCTCGGCTGGAAGCGCTGGCGCGAGGTCGACTTGCGTCATTTCGGCGGGATGGTCCGCCAGTCGATCCAGGTGTTACGCGGTTCGAGCGAACTGGACGGCCGTGACGATGCGCTTGTCCATCTGCTGCTGGGGGCTTTCACCGAAGCGGCGCTGATCTGCGGGTCGGCGAAAAACCCCGCGGCGTCCGCGCGGGACCTCACCCAGGGGGTGCAGGCGCTGCTCCGCGGCCTCCAGCCCTCGCAATCCTGATCGAGGTCAGAGCGACTTGACTCGCATACTTTCGGTATGTAAAAACATACTCATAGTATTTAACTAGGGAGCGAGCCATGCCGCAGGGAAATGTTGCGAGGGTTGCCGATCCGTCCGCAGCCGAGCCGATCGAGGCCATTTACGAACGCTACACCGGGTCGTGGGCGGCACGCGATGTGGACGCGATCATGGCGCAGCATTCGGACGATTCGACGTTCTGGATGCACAGCGGCGAGCCGCAGGCCGTTGGCCGCGAGGCGGTGCGGGCGCATTTTGCCGAGATCTTTAAGCGTTATCCGAATTTCGGTTTCGAGGTGTATCGCGTGCTGTTCGGCGACAGGCACTGGGTGCTCGATTGGGCGATGACGGCGGAACTTCCCGGCCGTGACGGCAAGCCGGTGCCGATCCGCGTCGACATGCTCGATATCATCGACATCAACGACAAGGGCCAGGTGATCCGCAAGGACACGTTCCTCGACGGCGCGCAGGCCAAGGCTCAGCTCGCCAGGCTGGCATGAGCAATCGAGCGCGGGCGCGCTCGTGAACAGTGACTGCGGCGCGGTCCATGATGGATTGCGCCGCGCATGATCATCAGGGGAAAATTATGCAGGACGCCGGTACGCTTCAGCTCATTCTTCATGGCGCGATCATCGCATTGATCGGGACGCTGTGCGGCATTCCGTTCGGCCGTGCGATTGTCGGGCGGAAGGATGAAGCGATCGTCCGGGGATGGCGCGTGGCGCATACCGGCATTCTCTCGACCGGCGTCGCCATCGTCGTCATGGGGCTCGCGATCCCGCATCTCAGGGGATCGCCGCCGCTCGTCACGGCAATGGTTTGGGCGACTATTGTTTCAGGCTATGCCTTCGCCATTGGATTGACACTCGGCCCCATCGTCGGCCAGCGCGGGCTGCGGCCGCGTGCGCCGCTGGCGAACATGCTCGTGTACGCCGGCAACGCGGTCGGCTCGCTGGGCTGGCTGGTCGGATCGGTAATCTTCGTCTGGCTCGCACTGATGGCGGCGCAAGCCGGCTGAGCGATTCCGCCCTGCGATCTTTGGTGCGTTTGTTCCATTTGGAATCGCGTGCGCCGCGACCTCCCCCTGAAAGGGGGAGGTCGCCCGCCGGAGCTCGAAGAGCGAAGGCGTGGCGGGAGGGGGTCACTATCTTCGACCCCGCCGTTTTATCGACCCCCACCCCAACCCTCCCCCTTTCAGGGGGAGGGAGAATTGACAATCATTGCGCGTTTGCTGCCACTTTGGGCAGCAGGCGCTTGGGATGTTCTCCGTTCACCATGCCCATGAACGGACCGAAGATCGAATAGCCGATCATCGATTGCAGCATCGGCGACAGGCTGGCGGCGCGCGCCTTGTCGAGTTCGAGCAGAAAGTTTTCCTGCTGCCGCAAATAGGGCTGGCAATACTGACACGTCACCGCGAGCCGTGAGCTCTCACTGCGGTTGGCGCCGCCGCCGTGCCACAGCGTGCCGAGAAAGAACACGACCGATCCCGCGGGCATCACGACGGAGATTGTGTCGCTGACGGCGGCTTGCCGGTCATTTCCCCAGCCATGGCTGGCCGGAATCACGACGGTCGCGCCGTTCTCAGCGCTGAATGCATCGATCGCCCAGATGGTCGCCGCGCCCATGGGCGGCCGCGGGCGCGGAAACTGGTAGAACGCGTCGTCATAGTGGAGCGGTTGGGCAGCCTCGCCGGGCAGGATGTTGATCACCTGCATCTGGCTCAAGAGATAGTTGGGCAGGAAGATCCGGTCGAGCAGCGCCAGCACGCGGGGGTGATCGGCGAGGCGGTCCAGCGCGCCGGTCTTGGAGAGCACGTCATAGACGCGCTGCGTCTTCAAGCCCTCGAAGTTGTTGCGTCCTTGTCTTGCGAGGTGCGGCGCGCTCGCGGTTCGGATCGCATCCAGCGCGTCGGCATCGATCAGCTTTTCCAGAATGACATAGCCATTGTTCATCAACGTCTGATGATCGGCCTCGACGATGGCCGGATCGATCGGCACCTCGCGCGATACCGCCTTGTGCGTCCTGGCGAGATCGCGGGCGAGGTCTTCCTGGCGTTCGATCTTATGCTGCGTCATGGGGTTGCCTCTTGCTATCGGTTGCTGGCAGCGCCAGTGCGCCGCTGATGAAGGCCCAGATCTGGGTTTCGAGATGCTCGAGCGTCGGCGGGGTTGCGGCCTCGATCGCACGATCGAGCGTTTGACGGATGCCGCCGAGCAGCATCGCCACAGTGACCTCGGGATCGAGATCGGCGCGCACGATGCCCATGCGCTGGCCCTGGATCAGGTTGCGCGCGCCCTCGCGAAGTTCTTCGGCAGTGAAGGCGTGCTGCACGTCGATCACTTCGGGGGATTGCGCGAGCCGTCCGATCAGGATGCGGCCGAACGGGTCCTCGAGATAGATTCGGAGAAAGGCGCGTAACCGGAGTCGCTCGCGGCGGCTCCAGTTGTCTCCCGCACGCTCGGTCTCATGCTCCAGCGTGCGCCGAAGCTGCGTATGGAAATCCTCGACGACCCCGGCGATCAGCCCGGCCTTGGAGCCGAAGTGGTGATAGGCGATGCCGACCGACACGCCGGCGCGGCGCGCGACCGCTTGTACTTCCATGACGCCGCCGTTGGCGGTTAGCTCGTCTCGCGCGGCGGCGATCAGGCGGTTTTTCATATCCATGCGGGCCCGCGACAGGTGACTTCAAATCGTCACCCATCATTGAATTGAATTCAATTCAATGAGTCAATCGAAATCTAGGTCACGGCGCCGTTTGACCGTCCGAGAAGAAAAGGCTGTGGCTGCAATCTTTCGAATGTGGCGGGTATTTCGCCGATCTCGCCGTACTGGTTCTCGTCGAGGCGGGCGACGACGGCAGCCTTCCGTATCTGCCTTTGCGGTGTCAGCAGAGGCCAAGCTCACATGGCTTTCACGCGCGAAGGTTCGCCAAAGTGCGATTCACAGGGCGTGTGATCGCATCAGCGGCATCCCTGAATGCGCAAGGTCAGGACAGCAGGAACAGCATCGCGCCCGTGGCCGTCACTGCGAAGGCCGTTACGGTGGCAATGAACAAGGTCACACCGACCACGAATGCCTGAATTCCCGCCATGAAATCTCCCGGGCCAAAGCCGCTTCGCGTCACGAAAAGCCGTTTTGATAAGAAGGCGCGGCGGGCGATTTGGTTCAAATCGCGGCGTCTTTTTTTCTTGAGCAACTTTTGACCCCGCCGAGCCTGGCGCGAAGGCTTGCAACTCCACGAAATGTTGTACGGTGGGGCGGGAGCCGCGGAGGGTGGCTCTGCGGACGGGGCGATCTTCAGAGCATGGGAAAACCTAAGTCGACGAATGGCGGCAAGACCGGCCCGGTGCTCGATCACGATCGTTACGTTCCCGCATTGATCACCATTCTGGCCAACAAGCTCTCGAAAAACGCGACCGGCGTTTATCAAAGGCGGTTTGGGGTCAACGTCACCGAATGGCGAATACTGGCACTGTTGGCCGTCGAGCCGGGGATCCCGGCTTCGCGCATCTGTCAGGTCATCGGCTTCGACAAGGGGCCGGTCAGCCGTAACCTCGCGGTGATGGAAAGCCACGGGCTCGTCGCCATCAAGGCCGATCCCGAGGACGGCCGCAGCCATTCGATCGCGCTGACGGCGAAGGGGCGCAACACGCACAACAAGGTGCTGCAACTGGCGCTCGAACGCGAGCGCAAGCTGCTGTCGTGTCTGAATCGGGACGAGCGTGAACTGCTGATCGGGTTGCTCCACCGCGTGCACGGCAATCTTGGCGCGGTCATCGGCGCGTCCACCGATTGAGACAATTCAGCCCACGGCGGGTGCTGTGGAGGCGCGTGCCTTCAGATCGAAGGCGAGGTCGGCGGCTTCCGCTGGCGTCAGCGCGACACCAGACCCGATCAACCGGCGTGCAATCATGTGATCGGCCGGCTTGTTGACGGATTCGACGCCGGTCAGCTTGCCGTCGCGGAAGCAGAACACCGAAAACGCATTGGTGGCGGGATCGCCGCGCAGCACTGCGTGGTCGTGCGGCATCGACAGCCCGGCCATTTGCAGCTTCAGCGGCCCTTGATCGCTCCAGAACCAGGGCACGGCGCGATAGGGCCGCGGCTTGCCCATGAGCCGCGCGGCGACGCATCGTCCGTGGTCCGCTGCGTTCTGCACGGACTCGATTCGCATCATTTCGCCCGCGGCGAAGACCTGCGGATAAGCCGCGCAATCGCCGATCGCCGAGATCGCGGGATCGGCCGTGAGCAGCATCTCGTCGACGACGATGCCATTGTTGACCGCGAGACCGGCCTCGGCGGCGAGTTCGGTGTTGGGAATGACGCCGATGCCGATCAGCACGACGTCGGCGGGGAAGGTGCGTCCGTCGGCAGTCTCGACCGTGTGCACACGGCCCTCATTGCCGTCGATACGCACGGCCGTGGTGCCGAATGCGAGCTCGATGTTCTGCTTCTCATGCGCCGTCCGGAAGAATTCCGACATCGGCTCGGACAGCGCGCGCGCCATCGGCCGCTGAGCAGCTTCCAGCACGGTGACATTTGCACCGAGTGACGAGGCGACGGCGGCGACTTCAAGCCCGATGAAGCCGGCGCCGATGATGACGATGTGCTTCAGCGTCGACAGGCGCGGGCGCAGCAAGTCGGCCTCGGCCGCGGTGCGCAGCTGGCAGACGCCATCGAGCGTGTGTCCCGGGATCGGCAGCGGCCGGTTGCGGGTGCCGGTGGCAATGACGAGATGATCGTAGGCGTAAGACGCGCCGGCTTCCGTCAGAACGGCTTGCGCCGCGCGATCGATCCGCGCGATGCGGCAGTCCGGCACGAGATTGATGGCGAGCTTGTCGAAGATTTCCTTCGGCCGCAGGTCGAGCGACGCATGACCGATCTTGCCGGTGAGGTAGGCCTTCGAGAGCGGCGGACGCTGATACGGCAGTCCCGGCTCGTCGCCGATCAGATCGATGTGGCCCTGAAAGCCCTCATCGCGCAGCGAGAGCGCAACCTGAAAGCCGGCTTGCCCCGCGCCGGCAATGACGACGTGCTGAAGCCCCGGCTGCCCCGTGCTCTCCTGCATGAACGCTCCCCAAAATCACTCACGCCAAGTCGCCGCAGCATATCCTGTCGCGGGCGGCGGCGACATTGTCTTAAAATAACTCCTATAGAAAGCTATTAAAATTTGTAAACCTCAAAGCACTCCGGCTGGCGCCATCCGCCGGTAACGGGCGGCCAGAAGCCGGAACCGCGCGATCAGCAGGATCGCGTTCGCGGCCGTGCCGCACGACAGGCCGATCCAAACGCCGACGGCGCCGAGACCGAACGTGAACGCCAGCAGGTAGGCGGTGGCGAAGCCGAGCACCCAGTAGCTGAACGCGGCGATCAGCATCGGAACGCGCGTGTCGTTCAGCCCGCGCAGTGCGCCGGCTGCGATGGTCTGCACGCCGTCGGCAACGAAGAAGGTCGCGCCGACCATCAGCAGCGTCGCCACCAGTTCGGCCGTGCGCATCGTCTCGTCACTCGCGCCGAGGAACGCGTGCGCGATCTGGTAGCGCACGGCGATGATGATCAGCGTCATGATCGCCATGAATGCTGCGCCGAGCGCGATCGCGACGAAACCGGCGCGGCGGATCGAACTGAAGTCGTCGCGGCCGAGCGCCTGGCCGACGCGCACCGTCGCCGCCATGCCGATGCCGAACGGCACCATGAAGAGGATCGCCGCAATCTGCAGCGAGATCTGGTGCGCGGTGAGCGCAGGGGTGCTGATCCAGCCCATCAGCAGCGCAGCCGCCGAGAACAGGCCGTACTCGAGCAGGAACGACATCGAGATCGGCAGCCCGATCGCGAACAGCTGGCGCATCAGCGACCAGTCGATCCGCCAGAAGCGGCCGAGCGCGTGGAATTTCCTGAACGGGCGGCGCGCATGGCAGAACCACAGCCCCGCCACGCACATGCCGACGTTGACGGTGGATGTGGCGAGACCTGCGCCGAGCAGTCCGAATTTCGGCAGGCCGAAATGGCCGTGGATCAGCGCGTAGGCGAGCAGCGCATTCGCCGGAATCGCGGCCAGCGTGATCCAAAGTCCAGGCTCGGGCCGGTTGACTGCACCCATGAAGCTGCGGATGGCGATGAACCACAGCGCGGGGATCACGCTCCAGCCAAGGCCGAGCAGATA
>JBEIPX010000214.1:0-5738 GCA_040376815.1 Bradyrhizobiaceae bacterium | reverse complement strand
CACGACGAACGCCGCGCGCCAGCCGCCGTTGTCGATGAAGTAACCGGTGATCAGCGCCGCACTGGCGACGCCGAGGTTGCCCCAGATGCCGTTCACGGCGAGGCGCATGCCGGTGTTCTTCCACTTCTGCGTGACGATCGCGAGGCCGACGGGATGATAGATCGCGGCGAACACGCCGATGATGAAGAGGCCGATGCCCATCTGCAGCGGCGTCTGCGCAAACGACGTCGCGATCGACGAAATGCCGATGCCGACGAAAAACACCGCGATCATGCCCTCGCGGCTCCACTTGTCGGCGAGCCAGCCGGCGGGGAGCGAAAATAATCCGAAGGCGAAGAAGCCGGGCGTCGCGTACTTGAGAAGCTCGCCGTAGCTCAACCCCCATTCGCGCGTCAGCGCGAGCGCCGCGACGGTGGCGAAGATCAGCGTGAACAGGTGGTCCAGATAGTGGCCGACGTTCAGGAACAGGAAATGGGTGCTGTCGCGATTCATAGTTGTTCGCCCGGCAGTTTTACGGATTCGATGCTCAAAAATAGCCTTGGCGGATTGGCGCTGTCATGCCAAAAATCATCGAAAATCTGCCACCGCGCGATCAGCTAGCGTGGACACTGGTTTTGCGCGGATCGCGCGCGACGAGAGGTTTACATGGCTTCCCGCAGCAAATCGTTCGCCCGCGCGAAAGAAGGCCGCAGCACCAACGCGGCCGACTATCAGTTTCTGCCGCGGCCGATCGCGGCCATGGCCAAGGGTTTTGCCGACGGCCATGAGATCGCACCGCATCACCACACCCGCGACCAGCTCGTTTATTCGCTGACCGGCGTGATGCGGGTGCGCACGGCGCATGAAGCCTGGATCGTGCCGCCCGACCGCGCGGTCTATCTGCCGGCGGAGACCGAGCACGCCATCAGCATGCGCGGCGAAGTGCAGATGCGCACACTTTATATCTCGCGCGATGCGCATGACGATCTGCCGTCTGCGCCGACGGTGCTCGAGGTATCGCCGCTGCTGCGCGAACTGGTGCTGGCGCTGATCGAGGAGCCGGTGATCTACGACGAACGCGGGCGCGCGGGCGCAGTGGCGTTTCTCATTCTGGCGGAAATCGCCAAGGCGCAGCGGCTGTCGCTGGTGATCCCGATGCCGCGCGATGCGCGGCTGCTGCGGCTGTGTACAGCGCTGCTGGACGATCCGGCGAGCCGGCTGACGCTCGACAACTGGGGCGATGCCGCCGGTGCGTCGGCGCGGACGCTGGCGCGGCTGTTCGAGGCCGAACTCGGCATGAGCTTCAGCACGTGGCGAC
Source organism: Bradyrhizobiaceae bacterium (assembly GCA_040376815.1). Lineage (GTDB taxonomy): Bacteria > Pseudomonadota > Alphaproteobacteria > Rhizobiales > Xanthobacteraceae > SG-bin9. Next base: position 4,441 of record JBEIPX010000214.1, on the reverse strand, counting down.
AGCGCGTGCGCTTTCACAATGCGCTGGAAGCGATCGTCGGCGGCGAGCCGATCTCCCGCGTTGCCGAGCGTAGCGGCTATCGCTCGTCGAGCGCGTTCTCGGCGGCGTTCCGCAAGGCGATGGGGCAGGCGCCCTCATCGCTGCGGGTTGACAGCGTGAGCTAGCTCACGCGTCCTTCAGATAATAGTTCGCCTTCTTGCCGAGCGCGATGCGGCGCAGAAGCTTGCGGATCGCGAACGACGAGCGCAGCGGATTGATGACGGCGAGCACGGTGCGATAGAACGCGAGTTTCATCGCATCGAATGCGGGGCTCGCGCCCGGCGCCTTTTGCGGGAGGCCGATGCCGCGCAGCATCGAGTTGAAGAAGTGCAGGTCGTTGTTGCGGCGAACCGGACGCGTCTTCCAGGTGATCGCCATCGAGATCGAATAGGTGCCGGCGGTGCGCACCCAGTGCGGCCACTGGTAGGGCACGTAGCAGCCATCGCCATCGAACATGTGGAACTCGATGCCGCGCGGCGCGAACTTCTCATCGTAGGTGAGGTTGCGGTGCTTGGTCATCGAGCGCTCGATCTCAGCGTCGTCGGCAATCGAGCGGTCGGCGTTGTCGAAAAGCGTGAAGAATTTCTCGCCATGGATCTGAACGAAGAAGTTGTCCTCGCTGTCGAGATGGAACGGTGTCGTCGAATTCGGCGACGACACGAACAGGAAGCCTTCGATCTGTTCGAAGTCCGCGTCGGCGAGGCTGTTGAAACCGCGCGCGCGAGCGACCGAGAGAAGCGTGTCTTCGAGGAGCTGCTTGTACTCCGGCGCGTTCTCGATGCGCTTCAGCACCATCCAGGCGCCGGCGGTCTCGATGCGCTTGACCACTTCGACCGGATCGAGATCGACGCTCTGGACCTTGTTCGGGTCCTGGCTGATGGCGGCCTTGCCGGAGTTGTACTCGATCAGGTCGCGCGGCAGTTCCTGCGCCAGCTGCGCAATGCGCGGCAGCGTCAGGAGCGGATGGCCCGCGAGCTTGTGACGGATCGCGAACGGCTTCAGCGGAAAATCATGCTTCAGCGACTGGTTGTCCGCGGTGATCACCGGAGCAACATGCGAGGCGGCGTTCATGAGCGTTTCTCCTTGAAATGTCTCAATGCATGAATGAGGTGACGGGCAGGTTCGCGAACCGCGCGGCGCAGCGCGATGCCGGCGCGGATCAGCGCGAACACGGGATCGTTGCGGCGGAGCGGGATCAGCATGTCGCCGACGGCGAGACGGCCGCGCCAGATCGGATCGATCATCGGATGTCCGGGGATCGCGGTGGAGTCCACCGTCGCGATGTCCGGATCGGCGCAGAGGTAGCGCGTCAGTTCGAGCGTGAGCTGAACGCCCGGCGAGAATTTCGCGAAGCGCTCGTCGACGCCGAGCTTGAAATAGAAGGCGCGGTCCTGGTGCCGCAGAACGACGGCAGCGGCAACCGGCGTCGTTCCGGCCATCAGGGTTACGATCTCACACTGGCCGAGGGCTGCGAGTTCGACCGCGCCGCGGCGGACGAAAGCGGTGTCGCCGCTGTGCTGGATCAGCGCGGTGCCGCGCTTGGCCTTCCAGCCGCTCGATTCCAGAACCAGGAACGTGTCGAGCATGCGCCCGACTTCGTCCGGCGTGCGCGAGATCGTGAACATCACTTCGCCCATCTCGGCGAGGCGATTGCGCTGCCGGCGCAGCTCTTTCAATTTCTTGGGCCCGAGCGCGTCACGCAGCAGTTCTTCCGGATCGCGCGTCGCATCGAGGCAGGCGCGGCGGTGCGACTGGATGATCTGCGGTGCAAGACCCCGACCGGCCAGCGCCGCGCGCAGCGCATCGGCCACCGGGCCTTCAAGGGTCATGTCGCGCAGCAGCAGCGCACGCATGCCGCTGGCGCGGGCTTCGTCCAGCAATGCATTCGCAGCGGCGACGGGATCCGCGCGATCGAGCAGCGGGGTTCCGAGCGTGCCGTAAGGATCGGCGCTGACGAGGGCCGGCAGCGGCACGCGACAGGCGCGCCAGAGCGAGATCGCCGGCATCATCGCGTGAAGACGCGGGCGGCTCGCCGACGTGTCCCAGGCGCACAGCGCATTGACGTTCATGCGGCCGCGGGCCGATGCGCTCACCGCGCTCAGCCACTCCGGCAGATAATATCCGTTGGGTTCGATGGCGCGTTCCGCCAGCGCCAGCCACGCGTCGTCGGACACACCGTCGATCGGGCTGAGCGCTGCGGGCGGCGCTACGGTGACTGAAGAATTGGCGCGCGGAAGCGTCGCAACAGCATCGCGCTGCATCACCGCTCCGGTCGGATGTGCCGTCTCGCTCACGTCCCTGTCCCTCACATGGCCTTGTCGCTGCGGCGTTTCGTCTGCGCAGCGTTTGCCTTGATCATCCCGGGCAAACGCTAAACGCGAGATCGAAAAATATCATGCGAGAGGAAGATCAAATGCGGCGCGCGCGATTAACAATGCATTCACCATTAACGCTGCGTTCAGCATGCACTTCGATTTGGGCGGTATTCGCGCATACGTAGTATCCCCGAACGCTGGCCGTTAAGGCTTTCGGGCTGGGTTCTCCGGCATAATCGGCAGGATTTTGCCCCGCTCGCGGGCAATCTCGCGCGTGCCGGAAGCAGGATGCTTACAAGGATTGAGACGATGGATGCCCGTCAGCGCATCAACATGACCGATAGCGACATCGTGGCGCACTTCGCCCGGCTCGGCTATCGCGTCCTGATTCAGCAGATCGCGTTCGTCGGCGAAACCGTCGACGACTTCCGCGAGGCCCGTTCCAAGAAATGGTACAAGGCCGGCAAGGTGAAGCTCAACGAGCCCGGTCTCTACATCGTCGAGGAGTGCCAGCCGCGCCCCGGCCAGCGCACCCGCGACGTCGTCGTCGTCAGCTTCGGATCGTCGCGTGCGGTGATGGGCGTCGAGATCAAGCCCGGTGCGCCGCCGTTGCAGCTCGGCGATGCGACCTGCCGTTACGCCCAGACGATGGAATGGGCGAAGCCCGAAGCGCCGAAAGGCAGCGTGCCGAAGGGCAAGACCGCCAAGAGCGCGTAGGCGCTGCTCCATCGACCTGGTTGCAAAATTTTCTGCGACCCTAACCTGAGTTAGGGACGTCCCGAAGCGGGCAGGGGCAGAATACGGCTGCTATGAAAAAGCCCGCCTCCGTCATCGAACTCGAAAAACGCGCCCAGGAATTGCGCCATCGTGCCCAGGCGCTGGCGTCGCTCGCAGAACGGGAAGAGCTTCTCCGCGAAGCACGGCTGATCGAAACGCAAATACATCTTGGCGAGTGGGTATCGTCGAAAGAGCTTCAGCCGCCTCACGAATGAGCTGGCGCTATGGAAATGGCAAGCACGACCGTAAAAAGCGTGGCTGCGTCCTTGCGCACCGCTAACGAGATAGAGCCGTCGCTATCGAGCGTATCGCGCGCTATTGCCGTTGCCGCCCTGACAGCTTCCTTGCGGGCCGCAGCGTCGTTCTCGAGCTCTTCCCCAACGTTATCTTCCAAGGCGCCGGACCGGTCGCGCAGATCGAAATAATATCGGGGCATTATCATGCTCTAGAGGTTGCGGTTCTGATGAAGATAAGTTCTGTCAAACCCAGCCAGTTCCGCCAATCGTGGCTCATCGAGGATGTTTACGCTCTGGCGATTGACTGCGATCAATCCCTCCCTGCGCAGTTCCTGCAGGATGCGGTTGACGTGAATGCTCGTCAGGCCCAATGCGTCACCATACTCGTTCTGGGTCATCGGCAAATCGAAGGTCGCTCCGTCGCACCGGCCGATAAGCTGCAATCGATACTTCATCTCCAGGAACAGGTGCGCTATTCGCGCTCGTGCGGGGCGTTGCCCCACATTGAAAATCCACTCGCGGAACATCGCTGCATCAATCAACGTATCGCGCCAGAGTGCTTCGGCAAGCCTGGGCCTGCGCCGGTTCATGTCACGCAGCGTATCGTGAGCGATGAAGCCCAGGGTGCATGTGCTTAGTGTGATCAGGTTATGGTCCATCACGTTCAGATGCAGACTGTGAAGATCCGGAATGTCGCCTGCGATGTGGATCGATAGAATCTGGCGTTGTCCCGTCGATCCGTACTTGACGCGGATCGCATACCCCTCGATCAGAAGGCAGCATTGCGTCGGCCGCTCTCCGTCATGGACGACGTAATCATGAGCGGCGGCGTGCCGAATGGAGATAGGCAAGCTTTCGAGCGCCTGAACATCCTCTGCATCTAGGCCGGACACGAGCTGCAACTTCCGTACGATCGTTGCTGTTGTAGACTTCAACATGGCCGGACTCTCGTCTCCTCAAACCAATTGCTCAGATGGCCGGAATGGTTGGCAGTGCTGCCATGTGGCGAGCCCCGATCCTTACCTATGTTAAGAATGCTGGAGCGAGACATGTTCCGGCTTCGCTGCCCGCAGT
>JBEIPX010000505.1:0-2374 GCA_040376815.1 Bradyrhizobiaceae bacterium | reverse complement strand
TGCACCGTCCAGGCGCGCTGCTCGCCGGTGTCGACCTCGAAATACCCGGTGCGGTCGAAACCGCGCGCGAGGCAATCCTCGGTGCCCTTGATGGTGAATTCCTTATCGCGTGAACACATGAAAGCCTGTCCGGACCATTCGCCGCCGCGGTCGTAGTCGATGGCATAGATATAATAAAACCGTGCGACGAGCGTTCCGCGCAGCAATGTCTCGCACGCCTTCGACGAGACGTTCCACCAACCCTCGGTGACCCAGCCCTCGTTGTCCTTGTAGCCGAGTGCGATGCCCACGCGGCTACCGGTGTTATTGCACAGGCGGAAATCGGCGGCGGCGGGTGTCGCGGAGACGCACAGCAATGACAGCAGCAACGCGGCGAACGCCACGGCGGGCGTCAGTCGTCGCAACAAGGGTGGAAGAATTGTGGTCGTCATCATGAGCGGTGGAACACTATCAATACATTACAGATTTCGCGTATGCGGCGCCGGACGTCAACGTCCTGTAGGCTCAAATCGTTAAGAGCAGGGCGGCATTGCGGACCCGCCCGGCCGATCCTGTACGGAATTGCCACCAGATGTAGCAAATTCTGTGACAATTCCCATCTGATGAGAATTGACGCCTCCGTGTTAATGGTAAGAACAGGCGCCGAACGAGTGGAGTACGCAGGCCATGGCGATCGATGACAAGACCCGGACCGAACTCGAAGCGGCGGCTTTCCGCCGCCTTGTCGAGCATCTGCGCGGCCGTACCGACGTCCAGAACATCGACATGATGAATCTCGCCGGCTTCTGCCGCAACTGCCTGTCGAACTGGCTGAAGGACGCCGCCGACGCCAAGGGGCTGCCGATGTCGAAGGACGAGAGCCGTGAGGCCGTCTACGGCATGCCCTACGACGAGTGGAAGGCGAAGCATCAGAGCGAGGCGACGCCGGCCCAGAGCGAGGCGTTCAAGAAGAGCCACACGCACTAGTGGACTTCCGTCATTGCGAGCGAAGCGAAGCAATCCAGTTCCACAACGTGGATTGCTTCGTCGCGCGGGCGCGCTCCTCGCAATGACGAGAAACACGACTTATCCCCTGTGAGTCATTGTGGATGAGGCCGCCGTTGCCTTGACGGCAGAGGCGGCGATCCCGAGTGTGCTCCTCCGCGCGGCCCATCCGCCGCACCTCACAGCAAGACGAGTTCTTTAGGAGTACACGATGGCCACTGCTGCCGCGGTCAATGACGAAGCGCCCGCGACCCGGTTCGCGAAGGATCAGCTCAAGGCCATCATCGAGCGCATCGAACGGCTCGAGGAAGAGAAGAAGGCGATCTCCGACGACATCAAGGATGTCTTTGCCGAGGCCAAGGGCAACGGCTTCGACGTCAAGGCGCTGCGCACCATCATCCGGATGCGCAAGCAGGACGCCGACGAGCGGCAGGAGCAGGAGACGATCCTCGAGACCTACATGCAGGCGCTCGGGATGATTTGAGGCTTCCGGCCCATCCATGCCTGCTGTCGTCATCCTGAGGTGCGCGCTCTTGCGCGCCTCGAAGGATGAACGGCCATCCCGCACAAATCATCCTTCGAGACGCCCGCTGCGCGGGCTCCTCAGGATGAGGTCTCAGAGAATGATTGAATTCAGCGCAGCGAGGCGGTGCGGATCACGAAGGTCATCGTGTTCAGCGTCGCGACGGCCGAGCCCGAGAAGCGCTCGCTGACGATGCCCATCTGCGGATCGTTCGAGAACGTCATTGCCACCGCCATGCGCGGCTTCACGAACTGCGCGCGCAGCTGCGTCATGTCCGGGTCGCCCATGATCGTCGCCGACATTGCCGTCGAGGCGCTCGGCGCGAGGATCATCGCGCGAGTCCAGACTTCGTTGAGGCTGGCGGTGGTGATGCGGGTCGAGGTCGCGATCGTGCCCGGCTGACGCTGCTGGCCCTTCGAGACGATGGTGGTAAAGCCGGTCGAGACGGGCTGCGACAGCGAGGCGGGGCGGATGCCGCGCGGGATCGGGGCGCTGGCGGCGACGATCTGCGAGCGGTCGACGACGGGCATCGGCGGGGCGTAGGCCAGCGCGCGCTCGTTCGGGTTGACGCTGGCGGTCGCGTCGCGGTCGGCAGATGCGAAGGCGTTGCGGGCGGCAAGCGCGGCAACCTGCTGCGGCGTCGCCTGCCTGGGTGCTGCGGCCGGAGCGTCGCCCCAGAAGCCGCGGGCATTGATGATGTCAGCCGGGGTCTGCGGCTTGTTGCCGGCCGGGGACTTGTTGTCGGCCGGTGTGGACGCGGCTGATGCGAGCTGGAAGGCCGCAGCCTTCTCAGCGCTGGCCTTGTCGGCGGCAATCTTCGCGGCCGGCTTGTTGCGCGGCATCGGGATCGGGCCCGCGATCGCGCCG
>JBEIPX010000053.1:0-10943 GCA_040376815.1 Bradyrhizobiaceae bacterium | reverse complement strand
GCGGCATCGGCAAGCCGCAGGATCGGCCTGATCTGATTGCGCAGGAACAGCACCGCCACCGTAATCAGGACCAGCGAGGTTCCGATCATCCAGAACAGGAAAATTTCGGAGTTCGAGGCATAGGCCGCGCTGCGCCGCGCCAGCACGCGCATCACCGCATCGTCGAGCCGGATGCGGATTTCGACCACCGACGAGCGGCCGACGGTATCGACCCAGAACGGACGCGCGATCTGATCGCGCAATTGCCGCGACAGCTTTTGATCCAGCAGCGAGAAGAACGGCTTCGGCCCGGGCGCCGGCATATCCTCGGGCGGCAGGAAATCGACAACCAGACCGAGCCGCTGTTGCGCGATGCGCTTGAGCAGCGTGCGATCCTTGTCCTGCGGGTAGCCTTTGTAGACATCGATCAGCGCGGCGATGTCCTGCACCACGGCGGCGGAGAGCCGTTGCGTCACCGTATTCCAGTGCCGCTCCATGAACACGAACGCGACCACCGACTGCAACACGACCATCGGCACGATGATGATCAGCAGCGAGCGGGCATAGAGCCCCTTCGGCATCCAGCTCTTGAATGTGTCGCCCATCCAGCCGGACGCATCCGACACCCGCTGGGTCGCGGTGCGGATCAGCGTCAAACTAGGACCTGGTTTCCGAAGTTCGTAACTCATCGCAGCAGGACTCTTGCACGAACTTCGGAAACCGAGGGTCCTAGCAAACCTATCATTCGATTACCGCTTACGATCTGAAGTTCCTGATGATCGACTCGCAGCGAGCTGTGCAGGAACTTCAGATCGGCGGTAATCGTATCCAGCGTGCTCATGACTGATCCATGCGGTCCATCTCAGGGCGACGCGACGAGGCGATAACCGATGCCACGAACCGCCTGTAGGAACAGCGGATTGGCGGGATCGTGTTCGATCTTGCGCCGCAGCCGGTTGATCTGCACGTCGACGGCGCGTTCGTTGACCGATCCGCCCGCGCCGGTCAGCGCACCGCGCGGCACGGTTTCGCCGGGCGTTGCGGCCAGGATGCGCAGCATCTCGCGCTCGCGATCGGTGAGATGCACGATCTCGTCGCCGTTGCGCAATTCGCCGCGCTCAAGGTGATAGACGTAAGGTCCGAACGCGACGGACTCGGCCGGTGCAGCCACCGGCGTCATCGCGCGCTTGAGGATGTTGGCGATACGCAGAACAAGTTCACGTGGTTCGAACGGCTTCGCGACGTAGTCGTCGGCGCCGATCTGCAAACCTTCGATGCGCCGGTCCGCCTCGTGCAGCGCGGTCAGCATGATGATCGGCACCGCCGACGATGTGCGGATAAAACGCGCGAGATCGAAGCCGGTCTCGCCCGGCATCATCACGTCGAGGATCAACAGGTCGAAATGCAGGCCCAACAGCTTCGCGCGCGCGTCGGCTGCGCTTTTCGCGGTCGTGACGCGGTAGCCCTCGTTCGAGAGGAAGCGGGACAACAGATCGCGGATCCGGCGATCGTCGTCGACCAGCAGGATATGCGCAGCGTCGTCAGCCAGCGGCAATGGCGTGATGGCGGTGGCGGGCTGGGTCATCATCATTCGCTGGCGCTCCGCCGCGACACACCGAGCAGCGTCGCAAGAACCTGATCCGGATCATCGCGATCGATCATGGCCCGCAGAAATTGCCGGACGGTATCCACCGCAGCTCCGTCGGCCTGCAGGGTCTGCAACGCGCGATCGATGCGGATGGTCTGCAGCCCGGCCAGCTTTCCCACCAGGGCCTCGCCCTTGGCGGTGGCGAAAAGAAGACGCTGGCGTCGATCGCTCGCCCCCGCCTTCTGGACGATATACCCCTCGTCCAGCAGTTGCTTCAGCACGCGCCCGAGCGACTGCTTGGTAATGCGGAGCACATCGAGCAGGTCTGCAACCTTCAGCCCCGGATAGCGATAGACGAAATGGACGACACGGTGATGGGCGCGGCCGAAACCGAACTCCCGCAGCACCTCATCGGCATCGCCGACGAAGTCGCGGTAAGCGAAAAACAATAGCTCGATGACGTCCCAACGCATCTCGCCGGCCTGGGGGGCGGCATCCGTCCGCTCAGGTTTTTCACGATTCGGCTTGAAATTTACGTCAGCCATATTGACATATTTCGGTTCAATGTTACAAAAAGAGCAAGTTGGACGAAATTTTCGGTTACAAGCGGCCTCTTAAGGCCTCGCGGCGCCGTTTTCGTCCCCCGCGATTGTCGGTCGGCGTTTCGCGAAACATACTGGAGTTCGGATAGCCCGTAAAAGTCCAAACGGACGATCTGCGGCAAACGAACAATGAGGCGGGCGCGCCAAGATGCGACGACCGCCCGGATAGGGAGAGAGATATGAGCGTTTCGCTCGCCAAGGTTGACGACGACTGGTCGAAATTCGAGATCCAGCCTGCGCCAAATCCGACGCCTGAAAAGGAGCGCGCGGCAAAGCTCGCGGACCCTGGCTTCGGCCGGGTTTTCACCGATCACATGGCGATCGTCCGCTACAATCAGGCAATGGGCTGGCACGCCGCGCGCGTCGAATCTCGCGCCAATTTCCCGCTCGATCCGGCTGCGGCCGTCCTGCACTACGCGCAGGAAATTTTCGAAGGCCTCAAGGCCTATCGGCGCGACGACGGCGGCGTGAACCTGTTCCGTCCCGACGCCAACGCGAAGCGTTTCCGGAACTCGGCTGACCGCATGGCGATGGCGCCGTTGCCGGAGCCGGTGTTCCTCGAAGCGATCGAGCAGCTCGTGCGCATCGACAACGCCTGGATTCCAGGCGGCGAAGGCAGCCTCTACCTGCGACCCTTCATGATCGCGAGCGAGATCTTCCTCGGCGTGAAGCCTTCGGCGGAGTACATCTTCGCCGTCATTGCCTCTCCGGTCGGCTCCTACTTCAAGGGCGGACCTGCGCCTGTCTCAATCTGGGTGTCGGAGAACTATACGCGCGCGGCGGTCGGCGGCACCGGCGCCGTCAAGTGCGGCGGCAACTATGCGGCGAGCTTGCGCGCGCAGGCCGAAGCGATCGATCATGGCTGCGACCAGGTCGTGTTCCTCGATGCGATCGAGCGCCGCTATATCGAAGAGCTCGGCGGCATGAACGTGTTCTTCGTGTTCGACGACGGTTCGCTGCTGACGCCGCCGCTGGGAACGATCCTGCCGGGCATCACCCGCGATTCGATCATCGCGCTGGCGAAAGCGTCCGGCACGCGCGTGCGTGAGGAAACCTATTCGATCGACCAGTGGCGCGCTGACGCCGCCAGCGGCAAGCTCAAGGAAGCGTTTGCCTGCGGCACGGCGGCCGTCATCTCTCCGATCGGCAAGGTGCGTTCGACCAGCGGCGACTTTCTCATCAACGGCGGCGGCGCTGGCCCCGTCGCGATGGGCTTGCGCAAGCAGCTGGTCGACATCCAGTATGGCCGCGCGCCCGATCCGCACAACTGGATCAGAAAGGTGATTTGAGACGCGTTTAGAGGCGTCACAACGCCTCTGCGGTCACCCAGAACACTTCGCCTTCCGACTCTTCGGTGTCGAGCCAGAGCAGCGGCAGCTGCGGATAAGCCTCTTCCATCGCCGGGCGGCAGCGGCCGATCTCGCACAGCAAGCCGCCGCCGTCAGTCAAATGATCGCCGGCGGCATCGACGATGCGGCGGACGATATCGAGACCGTCGGCTCCGCCATCGAACGCCATCTTCGGTTCATACCGGCATTCGCGGGGCAGCCCGGCCATGCCCTCCGCATCGACATAGGGCGGATTGGAAATGATGACGTCGTAGCGCTGCTTGCGAACCGCCGCGAACAGATCGCCGAGATGCAGCGTGACGCGATCGTCGAGACCGTGATCGCGCACGTTGCGCGCGGCAACCGCAAGCGCATCCTTCGACAGGTCAACCGCGTCGATCTGCGCGTTGGGGAAGCTGCGGCTCGCCAGAATCGCAAGGCATCCGGAGCCGGTGCACAGATCGAGCACGCGGGTGACCGCTTCCGGATCGCCGATCAGCGACATACCTTCATCTTCGCCGCCGAAATGCGAATCCAGCAGCTCGCCGATAAACGAGCGCGGCACGATGGTGCGCTCGTCCACATAAAACGGGACGCCGCGCATATAGATCTTGTTGACGAGATAGGCCGTCGGCTTTCGGGTCTTCACCCGCTGTTCGATCAGCTTACGCACCTTTCTGCCTTCGGTAGCCGTCAGGCGGGCGCTGGCAAACATCTCGAACTGGTCGGGGTGCAGATGGATCGCTTCGCACACCAGAAACGCCGCCTCGGCAACCGGATCGGCGGTACCGTGAGCGAAGGCGAGTTTCGCCTCATTGAAGCAGCTCACGGCGTAGCGGACGTAATCGAACACGGTCGACAGGTCGCCGGAATTCGCGGGCGCTTTAGGCTTGCGGGATGATGTGACGCTGCGTTTCGCCATCAGAGTTTCGTCCAACGCGCGGCGGCCTTGTCGTCCTCATGACGCGCCTCGACCCACGCCGCTCCCTGCGCACCCTCTTCGCGTTTCCAGAACGGCGCGCTGGTCTTGAGGTAGTCCATCAGAAATTCGGCGGACTGGAATGCGGCCTCGCGATGCGACGAGGCGGTCACGACGAGCACGATGTTCTCTCCGGGTTCGATCCGGCCGTGGCGATGGATCACCGTGAGACCCGTGAGCGGCCAGCGCGCCAGTGCTTCGGCTGTATGACGGCCGATCTCGGCCTCCGCCATTCCGGGATAGTGTTCGAGCGTGAGCGCCCTGACGGTGCGGCCGTCATCGTTGCCGCGGCAGATACCGATGAAGTTCACGACCGCGCCGACGTCCGTGCGCCCACGCGTCAGCGCTGCGATCTCGGCCGAAACGTCGAAGTCCGCTTCCTGAAGGCGAATGGTGACCGGCACCGGCATTCCGGCCTCCTCGAGACGCGATTAAATTAGCCGCCGGTCATCGGCGGAAAGAAAGCGATCTCGCGCGCGCCGGCAATCGCCGCTTCCGGTTTGACGTGAGTGCGGTCGATTGCAGCACGGATCGTTTTCGGCGAGGCGAAAGCGGTTGCGTATTCCTCGCCGCGTCCGGCCATCCAGCCGATCAGGTCGCCGACGGTCTGCACTGCCGCGGGTGGATCGACAATCTCCTCCGCCTTGCCGATGCGCTCGCGCACCCAGGCAAAATAGAGAACCTTCATTTGTCGTCCTCGATCAGGTGCCGCATGCCGGCGCGGAAATAATCCCAGCCCGTATAGAGGGTGACCAGCGCCGAAATCCACAGCAGCATGATGCCGATCAGCGTCGTCGCCGGCAGGATCGCCTCGCCGGCCTCGCCCGCGATCAGGAAGCCGATCGCGACAAGCTGCACGGCGGTCTTCCACTTCGCAAGCTTCGTCACCGGAAGGCTGACGCGCAGCCCCGCCAGGTACTCGCGCAGGCCCGAAACCAGGATTTCGCGGCAGAGAATGATGATGCCGGCCCAGAGCGTCCAGCCATGGATGATACCGTCGGCGGCGAGCATCAGCAGACATGAGGCGACAAGCAGCTTGTCGGCGATCGGATCGAGCATCCGGCCGAACGCCGATTGCTGATCGTACATCCGCGCGAAGTAGCCATCGAGAATGTCGGTCACGCCGGCGGCGATAAAAATGGCGAGCGCAACCCAGCGCAGCCAGATCGGGCCGCCCATGATCGACTGCACGTACATGCAGCCCACCACCACGGGAACCGCGGCAATTCGCGAATAGGTCAGAAGGTTCGGCAGGGCCATCGCATTGGCAGCCCCGCGGCTTGTCGTCGTGCTCATGCGCCTTACCAATACCGGCACGCTGCGAAGGTCAACCGCTGGAACGCCGGTCTCTTGAGACAAATTCGCCGGACTGCGGGAATAACGGCCTTTACGCGCTTAATTTCCGCTTCCGGCATGGAAGAATTCGAAGATTCTGCGTGCACTTTCAGCGCTGATTCCCGGGACTTTGCCAAGGTCGGCGATCGAGGCCCGCTCGATCTCTTTCAGCGTCCCGAAATGATGGAGCAAGGCACGTTTGCGTGACGGCCCGATCCCGGGGATTTCCTGAAGACCCGCCTCGCGGATATCCTTTTTGCGCAGCTTGCGGTGCGAGCCGATGACGAATCGGTGCGCCTCGTCCCGCAGCCGCTGGATGAAATAGAGCACCGGGTCGCGCGGTTCGAGCTTGATCGCCGGCCGGTCCGGCAGGAACAAGGTCTCCCGGCCAGCATCGCGATCCGGTCCCTTGGCCACGCCGAGCAGCGAGACGTTCGTCACGCCGAGCGCGGCCAGCGCCTCGCGCGCGGCGTTGAGCTGGCCGAGGCCACCGTCGATGACGACCAGATCCGGCCACTGCGGCACGCTGTCGTCGCCCTGCTCCGGCGTCGCGTCGGAGGGCGGCGCTTCCGACATCAGCCGCTTGAACCGCCGTTCCAGCACTTCGCGCATCATGCCGTAGTCGTCGCCGGGAGCGAGCCCTTCGGAGCGAATATTGAATTTCCGATACTGGTTCTTCAGGAAGCCGTCCGGCCCCGCGACGATCATCGCACCGACGGCATTGGCGCCCTGGATGTGGCTGTTGTCGTAGACCTCGATGCGGCGCGGCGTCTTTGGCAGATTCAGTATGGCGGCGAGCGACTGCATCAGCCGCGATTGCGTTGCGGTGTCGGCGAGCTTGCGGCCGAGCGCTTCGCGCGCATTGGTGAGCGCATGCTGGATCAGTTCCTTCTTCTCGCCGCGCTGCGGAACATTGACCTCGACCTTGACGCCGGCCTTCACGGAGAGGGCTGTCGCCAGCAGTTCCTGCTCCTCCACCGCATGCGAGAGCAACACCAGACGCGGCGGCGGCTTGTCGTCATAGAACTGCGTGAGGAACGAGCCGAGCACTTCCTCGGCCGTCATCGAACGGTCGGCCTTGGGAAAATAGGCGCGGTTGCCCCAGTTCTGGCCGGTGCGGAAGAAGAACACTTCCACGCAGAAATAGCCGCCTTCCTGATGGATGGCGAACACATCGGCCTCCTCGACCGTGCGCGGATTGATGCCCTGTTGCGACTGGATCGCCGCAAGCGCGGCGAGCCGATCGCGATAGAGCGCGGCACTCTCGAACGCGAGATCGGCCGATGCCTTCTCCATTTCCGCGGCGAGCAGTTCCTTCACCGCGCGGCTGCGGCCCGACAGAAAGTCGGTCGCCTCGCGCACGAGCTCCGTGTAGCCCGGAAAGTCGACCTCGTTCGTGCATGGCCCCGCGCATCGTTTGATCTGGTAGAGCAGGCACGGCCGCGTGCGGCTTTCAAAGAACGCATCCGTGCACGAGCGCACGAGGAACGCGCGCTGCAAGGCGGTGATCGTGCGGTTGACGGCACCGACCGACGCGAACGGCCCGAAGTAACGGCCCGGGCGGGTCTGCGCGCCGCGATGCTTGAGAATCTGCGGCGCCCAGTGGTCGCCGGTGATCAGGATGTAGGGAAACGACTTGTCGTCGCGCAGCTGCACATTGAAGCGCGGCCGCAGTTGCTTGATCAGATTGGCTTCCAGCAGCAGCGCCTCGATCTCAGTCGAGGTCGAGACGATCTCGACCTGCGCGGTAGCCGCGATCATCCGTGCGATGCGCGCCGGATGGCCGGCCGGCCGCGCATAGGACGAGAGCCGTTTGCGCACGCTCTTGGCCTTTCCGACATAGAGCACGTCGTTCGCCGCATTGAGCATGCGGTAAACACCAGCCGAGAGCGGCGCATGGCGAACCGCATTGGCAATCGCCGCTTGCCCTGTCGCCAGCGTCCCTTCGCTCGGAAGCGCCTCGTTGGCATCGTCGGATGGTTCGGGCAGCCGGGCCTCATCGTCCTCGTCGGCGACGTTGCTGAGCGGATCGACGTCCTGCGCAAGCACTTGACCGGAGTCAGCGCTTCGCGCCGGGGAACCCGGCGCGTCCGGCAGTTTCGATGGGTCGGAAAGCTCACGCGGCATGGGCTGTAAAATAGTCATTGCGAGCAGACACGGCCAGTCCACGTTCAACGCCAGATAACAATTATCGACAGCAGCAGGTCGCGAAGTGAAGCGTGAATATTCCGGCAGTAGTGCAGCACCGGCACATCAAGATCACTGCGCATCATCTCCACTTCGCAATCCGACGACTTGTGAAGACTGTGGCCGTAACACTTCCTTAAGAACGATAAGCGGGAAGATCACGGCATTAACGTCCGCTTAATTTAAAACACTCGATAAATCTTATTCATAACGGATTGAAATCCGTAACCATCGTCTCCGCTCGAACGGGCGGGAGGACAGCAGTGGTCGCGGTTTGATCGAGTGATGTGGAGCGTTGAGATGAGTATGCGTGCCATCTGCTGTGCCGTCGTGTTGACCGGCATCGCGACATCGGCCGGTGCCGCCGATTTTCGCCGCGGACAGCCCTACACGGTCAATCAGCCGCTCAACGCCTATAGCTGGGCCGGCCCTTATGTCGGCGGCAACATCGGCTACAATTTCGGCGACGTGAACAACACGTTTGCCAGCCCCTCAGGCATCTCGGGCGGCGTGCAGGCCGGTTACAATTTCCAGTCGGGCCCGTGGGTGTTCGGCATCGAGGGCGACATCCAGGCCAGCGCATCGGACGATCGTTTCGCGGTGTGGAAGTTCTCCAACCCCTGGTTCGGCACCCTGCGCGGCCGCGGCGGATACGCCTTCAACAACGTCCTCTTCTACGGCACCGCCGGCCTCGCCTTCGGCAGCCTGCGCGCAGAAACGCTCGGCTTCTCCGAAACCAAGACCTCGGCCGGCTGGACGATTGGCGCGGGCGCGGAGTTCGGCATCACCCAGAACTGGAGCGCGAAGATCGAGTACCTCTACATCGATCTGTCCGACAGCCGCTTCATCACCACCGGTTCGACCCACGGTTACCAGTCGAACATCGTGCGCCTCGGCGTGAACTATCGCTTCTGACAGCTTCAAGCTTGAGCATGATCTTGTCCTAAAACCGGTACCCACCCCGGATCACGTCCGGGGCAGGCTTTTTCGGGATCATGCTCTAACATCCAAGAAACCAAGCGCCAGCCTTCATCCCGGGTCCTTGTGGCCCGGGATTTTTCTTTTTCTGCCGGCAGTGTTTAGAAACGAGCCCATCGCTTGCGCGCGCGATCAACGCGCGATCACCATCCGCTTCAAGCGGATCAGTTCAACCGACCGAAGCGTGCAGCCGCAGCTTCAGGACGAAATCACCAGATTAACCGCCTTGGGGCCTTTACCCTTCTTGTCTGGTTCGACTTCAAACGTGATCCGCTGCCCTTCAGTCAGATCCTTCAACCCGGCTCGCTCCACCGCTGTGATGTGAACGAACACATCACGCCCGCCATCGTCGGGCTTGATGAAGCCGTAGCCGCGTTCCCCATTGAAGAACTTGACCGTACCAGTCATGGCCATCGGGAAACTCCTTATCCCCCGCAATGCTTGGCCGATGCGCTAACGCGCACGGCCTGACCCGACCTTACCGCCGGAAAGCATTGGCCACCGCGGCACCGTTCGTCATCCGCACGAACGGGCACTTAAGCCTTTATCACTCCGCCGCCCCCATTCGCGGAAGCGGAACGTAAAGCCAGCCATCCACAGCATAGTACGGTTCCCGAGGAATTGACCATGGCGGAGTGGACCCATTTTTGCGCCCGCCCGGAGCAGGGCGTGCCGCAGCCCTCAGGACTTCGGGTTGTCGATCTTGAAGCGGGCGGCACCGCCCTGCCCGAGCGGCTTTTCGAGCTCCGGCAGGATCGTTCGCAACTCCCCGGCGAGTGTCCAGGGCGGATTGACGATCAGAAGCCCCGACGAGACCAGCGGACCGTCCGCGGTTTGCGGCGCAACGCTGAACTCGACGCGGAGACATTCCTCCCGCGAGGCGCGAGCCGCGACGATGTTCGCGACATGATGGGCCAGCTCCTCGGCGGCACGGCGCGCCTTGACCGGATACCAGAGCATGTAGCTGCCGCTCGGCCACTTCGCGTAGGCCGCACTGAAGCGATCGGCGAGGCGCTGGTATTCGTCGCGCGCTTCGAAGGGCGGATCGATCAGCACCAGTCCGCGCCGCTCCTTCGGCGGCACGAACGCAGTGAGCGCGGTCCATCCATCGAGGTCGACGACGCGGCCCTGCTCGTCCCGCCGCAACGATGCGATCAGCCGCTTGCGCGCATCCGGTTGCAGTTCGCAGGCAGTGAGATGGTCCTGCGGCCGCAGCAGCGCCCGCGCGATCAGCGGCGAACCCGGATAGGCGGTGAGATCGCGCTGCGGATTGAAGGACCGCACGATATCGAGATAGGGCGCAACCAGTGCTGCGGCTTCGTCGGAGAATCGCGCCTGCATCAGCCGCGCGATGCCGAGCCGCCACTCGCCGCCGCGCTCGGCTGCGTCGCCGGTGAGATCGTAAAGGCCGGCGCCGGCATGCGTATCGATGACGCGGAACGCCGCCGGTTTCTCGTGCAGATAGGTCAGAACGCGCGCGAGAACGATGTGCTTGATGACATCGGCGAAGTTGCCGGCGTGGAAATCGTGGCGATAGTTCATGCCCGCAGTAACACCATATTTGCGGGCCTGAACAGATGGCCGCCCGATCAGGCGCCGCCGCGCACCGGCGGCATCAGCACCTTGTCGCGCCGGCAGGCGCGCCGGTCGATTTCCTCGCAGGAGCGGAACTGCAAGTCCTTGCTCATGCAGATGCGCACTTCGCTGAGCCGCTTGCTGTCGCACACCACCGAGATCGCCGAGCTGCTCAAGCCGGGATTCGCCTTGATGAAGGCCTGCTCGATATCGTCAGGCGCGGCAAGCTTGGGATCGGCGAGATCGAGATACTCTTCCGGAATCTTCACGGCCGCACGAGCCTTGCGGATGGCTTCGAAGTAGGGACGCGCGCTGAGGCCGGAGCAGGTGCCGTGCTTGTCCCACTGGCTGTAAACGAGACCCGGCGCCGGCATCAGATCGAGCATCGAGGC
>JBEIPX010000259.1:0-5072 GCA_040376815.1 Bradyrhizobiaceae bacterium | reverse complement strand
GCGGTTTACGACGCCAACGGCCAGCTCGTGACCGGTACGTTCATGGATTACGCCCTGCCGCGGGCCGCCGATGTGCCTTCGATCCAGTTCGAGACCCATAACGTGCCCTGCACAACCAACCCGCTCGGTGTGAAGGGGGCGGGGGAGGCCGGCGCCATCGGATCGTGCCCCGCGGTCGTCAATGCCATCGTCGAGGGCCTCAACCGGGAGTATGGAATCGGCCACATCGATATGCCCGCCACCCCGGAAAGGGTGTGGATGGCGATTGCCGATCAACAAAAACGTCATCGTTTGTAGGAATATGGCTGGAATATTAGATTGGTTCTAGGGTTTAGGGTATGCTGTCATGGCCACCCGGTGATGAACCGGGCGGCGGGGCTGTAAGGCACTGGCCAAAGATCGTTGCGCACAATTCGTTTATTCGAGAGGGAGAACCGGCCGATGATACGTGGGGTTGTGATTGTAGGAACATTGCTGCTGGGCGTCGGCGTGGTCGCCGCGCAGCAGGATCTGGTCGCTCAGCGCACGGCGCTGATGAAGGCCAACGGTAAGAACCTCGGCACGGTTCTGAGCGCGACCGCCAAGGGCGACAAGCCCTACGATCAGGCGGCCATCGACGCCGCGCTGAATGTGCTCGACGATACAGCGAAGAAGATGGGTGCACTTTACGCAGACAGCACCAAGGGTCTGAAGGCGGAGGGCGATTTCCAGCCCTCGCCGAAGATCTGGGAGAACAAGGCTGGGTTCGCTGCGGAAGTGGCGGCGTTCGGTAAGGCCGTCACCGACGCCAAAGGCAAGATCAAGGATCTCGACTCGCTGAAGGCGAACCTGCCGGCGATCGGCAAGCAGTGCGGTTCGTGCCACGAAGGCTTCCGCGTCAAGAGCTAAAGCTTGCAGGCCACACGGACAATACGAGAGAGCGGGCGCGAGGGGCGTCCGCTCTTTTGTTATGGGCGATAGCTTTGATGCCTGAATTCTGTCCGTCAAGGTTTGCGGTCGCGAAGTTTCTCTCCTAACCTTGCGGTCGGATACTGCCGCCGAATTTTCTTAAGCCCCGATTTTCAAGGACCACCCACATGATCCGAAAACTTCTGATGCTGGCGGTCGTCGCAGCGCTCATCGGGCTCGGCGTTTATTGGGTGGTGACGATTCCCGGCACGATCGCGCCGGGCGCGCTTGCGGCCTACACGCCGAACGTCGCCAACGGAAAAACCGTGTTCGATGCCGGCGGCTGCGCGTCCTGTCACGCGGTGCCGGGCGAGGATCGCAAGATGCTCGGCGGCGGCCTCGCGCTGCCGTCGCCGTTCGGCACGTTCTACGCGCCGAACATCTCGCCGCATCCGCAGAATGGCATCGGCAACTGGACCGAGGCGCAGTTCGCAACCGCGATGCTGAAGGGGACATCGCCAGCGGGCGAGCATTACTTCCCGGCGTTTCCGTACGGCTCCTATCGCCTCGCAAAAACGGAGGACGTGCGCGACCTCTTCGCCTACATCAAGACGCTGCCGGCGCTGTCCGGCAAGACGCGCGCGCATGAACTGCCGTTTCCGTTCAACATCCGCCGCAACGTCGGCGGCTGGAAACTCCTGTTCTTCGCCGACAAGCCGTTCGAGCCGGATCCGAAGCAGTCCGCCGAGTGGAACCGTGGTTCGTATCTCGTGAACGGTCTCGGCCACTGCGCCGAATGCCACAGCCCGCGCAATCCGCTTGGCGGCATCGTGTCGTCGCAGCGCTATGCGGGCGGGCCGAATCCGGAAGGCGAGGGCTGGGTTCCGAACATTACCCAGAAGCGCCTCGGTAGCTGGCGCGAAAAGGATTTCGCCTACTTCCTCGAAACCGGCGAGACGCCCGATGGCGACACCACCGGCGGCGTGATGGCGAAGGTCATCCGCAACACGGCGCAACTGACGCCTGCGGACCGGCAGGCCATGGCTGTTTATCTGAAGTCGCTGGCGCCAATCGATGGACCGCCGCGTCCCGCAAAGAAGGCCGGTTCCTGATCTGCCGGAAAGCGCGCCACGCGGCCACTTAACGCATAGCCCTATGTGCTGACAGGGCTTCTCGTGTGCGCCGAAGCGTGGTTTCTAGCGCTCATTCGGACGGAGCGGACACTGCTTCGCGTCAAGAAAAAGCATTAAACCCGAATCAGGGACTGGCGGCAGTTTACTGCCGCTTTTTCTTTTTCCCCTGACCCCTTCAAGGATCGTTCCCCGGACCGATGAACGTCGTCAGAGCCGTCTCGCTCAAGGTCGCCAGCACGCTGATGTTCTCGCTGATGGGAGCGCAGGCGCGTTACCTCGGCAGCGCCTATCCGGTCGGTGAAGTCGTTTTCTTCCGTTCGCTGTTCGCACTGTTGCCGCTCCTGATCTGGTTCGGCTTCCGCGGCCAGCTAAGCAGCGCTTTCCACACCAAACGGCCCGGCGATCATCTCGTGCGCGGCACATTCAGCGTCGTCGGCATCTTCTGCACGTTCGGTGCGCTGGCGCGCTTGCCGCTCGCCGACGTCACCGCGATCGCGTTCCTCGCGCCGCTGATCACCGTGATCTTCGCGTACCTGTTTCTGAAGGAGAAGGTGTACGTCTATCGCTGGTCGGCGGTGGCGTTCGGCTTCTCGGGCATCATTGTGATGCTCTACCCGCATCTGGAGGATCACGCGGCGCTGACATGGACGATGATCGTCGGCCTCGGCCTTGCGTTCACCAACGCGTTCACCTCGGGCGGTGCGACCATCCAGATCCGCCGCCTCACCGCGACCGAGAGCACGTCCTCGATCGTCATCCTGATGACGCTTCTGGTGATGGTCGTGTCGCTGGCGACGCTGCCGTTCGGTTGGCGGATGCCGGTATCGTGGTTCGACTGGGCCGTGCTGCTCGGCATTGGCATTTCCGGCGGCCTCGGCCAGATGTTCTTCACCGACAGCTATCGCCACGCGCCGGCATCGTTCCTCGCGCCGTTCGATTACACTGCGATGATCTGGGCGTTTCTGTTCGGTTATCTGATCTTCGCCGAAGTGCCGACCGCCTATGTCGTCGTCGGTGCGCTGATCGTTTCCAGCGCGGGCATTTTCGTCATCCTGCGCGAGCGCTATCTCGGGCTGAAGCGTCTGCGCGAAATTCCGATCGCGCCGATCGCCGCCATGGCCGACGACGAAGCCGACCCCGATGCGCCGGTGACGAAGGCGAAGGCGAAGGTCACCGAGTCGGCGTGACGGCTACAGGTACTAAAATGCCTTGAACGTGATGATGGTGTGCGTGTCCTGGATGCCGGGAATGGTCTGCACCTTCTCGTTCACGAAGTGACCGATGTCGGTTTCCTTCTCGACGTAGAACTTCACCAACAGATCGTAGTGCCCGGCCGTGGAGTAGATTTCCGAGGCGATTTCGGCTTCCGCGAGCGCATTGGCGACGGCATAGGACTGGCCGAGCTTGCATTTGAACTGGACGAAGAAGGGGACCATTGCTGCCATCTCCCGGACGGGCATCTTGACGTGATTTGGCGGCCATTGAGCCCAAAACGGGGGTGGGAGGCAACCACCTTGTCAGTGCCTTGATCGCGGCCTCCCGGGGCGTTAGCACAGGGCATGGTATCCTGCACCGCTCTGGAGATATCCGCGTGCCGATCCCCATCGCATTGACCATTGCCGGATCGGATTCCGGCGGCGGCGCGGGCATTCAGGCCGACCTGAAGTCGTTCGCCGCCTGCGGCGTCTACGGCGCGTCGGTGATTACCGCGCTGACCGCGCAGAACACCAAGGGCGTCACCGGTATCCACGACGTCCCGGCCGACTTCGTCACCGCGCAGATCGACGCCGTGTTCGTCGATCTCGACGTGGCTGCGGTGAAGATCGGCATGGTGTCGCGGCAGGACATCATCACTGCCATTGTCGACGGCCTGAAGCGGTGGAAGGCGAAGCACGTCGTCGTCGATCCGGTGATGATCGCGACCTCCGGCGATCGGCTGCTGTCGTCCGACGCCATCAACCGGGTGCGCACGGTGCTGATCCCGACCGCCAGCATCATCACGCCGAACCTGCCGGAAGCGGCCGCGCTGCTCGATGCACCGATCGCGAAGACCGATGCGGAGATCGACGCGCAGGGCGAGCGGTTGCTCGCGCTCGGCGCTCCCGCTGTGCTGATCAAGGGCGGTCATGGCGAGGGGCCGGAGAGTGTCGATCATCTCTATCGCGCGGGCGCGCCGGTGCTGCGTCTCGCCGCGCCGCGCATCGCCACCGCCAACACGCACGGCACCGGCTGCTCGCTCTCGTCCGCGATTGCGGCGGGTCTTGCAAAGAAGCAACCGCTCGAACAGGCCGTGCGCGACGCCAAGGCTTATGTGAGTGCCGCGATCGCCGCCGCCGATCGCCTCAAGGTTGGGCACGGCCACGGGCCGATCCATCACTTCCACGCCTTCGAGCGCTGATCGTTCATAACGCCGCGCGGCGTCATGTCGCGAGACTGTCGCAGTCCGCTGTTATCCGGATTCACGGATGACAACGTGATTCAGCGGCAGGCGCGACCATGACGACCAGCACCGACCTCGACAGATCGACGGTTGAAACCGCGTACGCGCGCTGGGCGCCGATCTACGACGCCATCTGCGGACCGATCATGGTGAAGGGCCGCCGCGCCGCCGCAACGGCAGCACGTGCGGTCGGCGGCAAGATTCTCGAAGTCGGCGTCGGAACCGGCCTCTCGTTCGACGATTACGACGGCACCACCGAAATCACCGGGATCGATCTCAGCGCCCCGATGCTGGAGAAGGCGCGCGCCAAGATGCTGAGCGGGCGCTATCCGCATGTGAAAAGCGTGCAGCAGATGGACGCGCACGCGATGACGTTCGAAGACGCGGCGTTCGACTGCGTCGTTGCGCAGTTCGTCATCACGCTGGTCGCCAATCCGGAGCAGGTGCTCTCCGAATGCCACCGCGTGGTGAAGCCCGGCGGGCGCATCATCCTCGTCAACCATCTCTATTCGGAAGTCGGCTTTGCGGCGGCGGTCGAGCGCTGGGCCGCGCAGAAGACGCGCGCGCTCGGGCTGCGGCCGGAGTTTCCGTTCGCGCGCCTGCAGGCGTGG
>JBEIPX010000205.1:0-5974 GCA_040376815.1 Bradyrhizobiaceae bacterium | reverse complement strand
GATCGCGTGCGTCTTGCCGCGCTCGTATGCGGCGCGCAGGCGTTGCAGGATGTCGCTTGTCGGCACCTCGAACTCCGGCGTCGAGATCACCTCGGCGCCGCCGGCAAGCCCCGCCATCATCGCGAGGTATCCGCAGTCGCGGCCCATGGTCTCGACCAGAAACGCGCGCGTGTGCGAGGAGCCGGTCGTGCGCAGGTGGTCGATCGCCTCCAGCGTGACGTTGATCGCGGTGTCGCAGCCGATCGTCACGTCGGTGCCGTAGAGGTCGTTGTCGATGGTGGAGGCGATGCCGACCACGGGGAAGCCGAGCTTGCTCAGCGCGAACGATCCGGTCTGCGAGCCGTTGCCGCCGATCACGACGAGGCCGTCGATGCCGCGGGTGGCGAGGTTGCGCAGCGCCTTCGAGCGGCCGCTCTCCTCGCGGAATTCCTTCGAGCGGGCGCTGCCGAGGAAGGTGCCGCCGATCTGGATGATGCCGCCGACCTCGCGCGCGCCGAGCGGGATCATCCGGTCGTCGATCAGGCCCTGGTATCCCTGGCGCACGCCGAACACGGCCATGTTGCGGTCGAGCGCGCTGCGGGTGACGGCGCGGATCGCCGCGTTCATGCCGGGCGCGTCGCCGCCGCTGGTGAGAATCGCAATGCTTTTCATGGGAGAGACTTTATGGGTGCCTCCGCAGCGCGTCCATGGTCAAACACCCGGGAGTCGCGCCGCGCAGGCTTGACCTGCGTGCAATTTTTTCTGCAAAACCGCGCGGGAGCCGGGAACAAATCATGCCGAACGAAACCATCAGCATCGACGATTTCACGCGCGTGGATATGCGCGCCGGGCGCGTGCTCGCGGTCGAGCCCTTTCCGAAGGCGCGCAATCCGTCATGGAAGGTGCAGGTCGATCTCGGCGAACTCGGCACCAAGTGGTCGAGCGCGCAGATCACCAACTACACGGCGGAGGAGCTGATCGGCCAGCTTGTGATCTGCGTCTGCAACTTCGCGCCGCGCAACATCGCGGGCTTCCTATCGGAGGTGCTGATCCTCGGCGTGCCGGACACGGACGGCAGGATCATCCTGCTGACGCCGCAGAAGACGGGCCTTCCGCCCGACGCCGTCGCGCCGGGCGTGAAGGTGTATTGAAGATGGGAACCGTCATTGCGAGCGAAGCGAAGCAATCCAGCGACGGGGAACAGACTGGATTGCTTCGTCGCTAACGCTCCTCGCAATGACGAAAGTCAGTTCTTCTTGTACACTGCCAGCGTCTTGAACTCGCCGACGCGCGTCACCGGCGCTTCCTTTTCCCACGCGGCGACGATGGGCCTGGCTTTCTCGAAGCCGATCGACTTGGTGTAGAACAGGATGTGCCCGCCCGGCTTCGTCTTCTTCGTGAAGAGATCGAGCACGCCGCGGTCATCCATCCCGCCGTACTCCTTGCTCGTGGTGTTCGGGAAGAAGAATTCGCACAGGTGCACCATCGTCACCACATCGAAGTCCGGCAACAACGCGCCGTTGGTGAGATAGATGTCGCCGAAATAGGCGATGTAGTTCTTGGCGATCTTCGACGATCCCGAAGCCATCTTGATATAGGCTTCGTACTCCTCGATCGATGCGGTGATGCCGAACACCATGTTGCCGGAGCCGTTCTCCGCCTGCTCCTTGCCGACGACATGATGCGTGCCGGTGCCGAAGTGGTAGACCAGCTTGTTCGTGAGCTTCTGATCGGCGATCCAGTCGTTGACGTGGACGTCGCACGGACAGATGTCGACATGCAGATCCCATTTGTCGGTCCAGTAGTTCATCGTCGTCATGTTCAGGCTCCTTGCAAATCCATGGATCAGGCGCGCGCCGCGGACGGCGGCGGACTCAGAGGTTCGGCTTCAGCGGCGACGCCGCGCTTCAGGTCGAGCACCGCGCCATGCATCGGTCCCAGCGTCGCGGCGCGACCGATGCTGATAACGATCATCCGCGGCAGGCGCTCGGCGAGCAGGCGGTACAGCGCCATCGCATCCGCTTCTTCCAGCGCGGAGACGGGTTCGTCAAGCAGCAGAATATCCGGCTTCGCCAGAATCGCACGGGCAAAGGCCGCGCGCTGCTGCTCGCCGCCGGCAAGCACGGAGGGCCAGTCGGCAACCTCGTCGAGGCGGCCGGCGAGATAGCCGAGGCCGACGGCGGCCAGCGCATCGCGGATCGCATCGTCATCGGCGAATTCGACGAGCGTCGGATAGGCGATCGCCTGACGCAGCGAGCCGAGCGGAAAATAGACGCGCTGCGGCAGCGTGAAGACCTTGGCATTCTCCGGAAAGTTGATCGCGCCCGCGCCGAGTGGCCACAATCCCGCCAGCGCGCGAAAGAAACTGGACTTGCCCGAACCCGATGCGCCGGACACCAGCAGGCGATCGCCCGGACCGAGGTCGAGATGGCCGATCGTCGCCATCGCCTCGCCGTCGGGAAGCCGCAGCGACAGATCGTCGATCTTCAGCCGGCTGTCGCCGGGCAGCATCGTCATGCCGATCTTCGCTTTGGCGTCGTGATGGTCGTCGACATGATGCATCGCCGTCTCGAACTGCGCGAGGCGATCCATCACGGCTTTCCATTCAGCGATCTTGCTGTAGGCACTGATGATGTAGGCGAGCGCGCCCTCCATCTGCTGGAACGCGAGCGCCGCCTGTACCAGCGAACCGAGCGTGATGTGACCGGCGAGATAGGCCGGCGTCACTACAAGGGTTGGAAACACGGTCGACATGCGCGAATAACCGCCGATGAAGCCGACCAGCACGGCTTGCCGGTTAACCAGACGAATCCAGTTGCCGACCAGCCGCGAGAAACGCTCCCGAAGCTCGCGCCGCTCCACCGCTTCGCCGCGCATCAAAGCCACCGGTTCGGACTGGTCGGTGACGCGCGCAATCCCGAAGCGGAAATCGGCCTCGTAACGCTGCTGGCTGAAGTTCAGCGGGATCAGCGGCTTGCCGATCAGGTGCGTGAACAGCGTGCCGATCGCGGCGTAGGACGTTGCCAGCACGATCAGCCAGCCGGGAAACGACCAGTCGCGCCCGAACAGCGGCAGCGGTATCGCCGCCGACAACGTCCACAGAATCACCGCGAACGATGAAATGGCGACGATGCTGCCGATCAGTTGCGTATAGAGTTCGTGCGTGCGCGTCAGAAAGATCATGACGTCGCTGGCGATGCGCAGGTGAATGTTGTCGACACCGGCGTCGGTCAGGCGCACGCGATAGTGCCGGCCATCGGTCATCCACATGGCGACGTAGCGTTCGGTGAACCAGCGCCGCCAGCGGATGATCAAGCGCTGGCCGAAGAAGAACTGCGATGCGCCCGCCACAACCGCGCCGAGCGCGATGAAGCAGAAGACCAGCAGTTCGCTGGTCGCTGCATCCCAGTTGCGGCTTTCAAGCGCGTTGAAGAAGCGTTTGTTCCATTCGTTGACCGCAACCAGAATCGCGACGAGGCCGAGCTCCGCCGCAAGCGTGCCCGCCAACAGCAAGCGGGCGATCCAGCGATCTTCCGAATTGAAGTACGGCCAGGCGAGTTTGAAGAATGTCCGCAGGGCGCGAACCACTGCCCTCATGAACCGGCTCTCATGAAACGCGTCCCCTGCTCGGCCTCGACGGCAAGACCATCGGCACCATCGGCGGCCCCACGAGCCAAATCCACCGCATTGCGGCGGCTGGCGCAAGGCACGTTTCTTCGTCTTGGTCCGCGCTTGCGGCCGCCCCCGGACCGGCTCGGATCACGCCACGATAGCGCGAATCCATCATGACTGCGGCATCATGAGGCCGCAAGGCAGGGGTCAATCGATCCTTCTGCGACGCAGCGCCGCGCATTGTGTTCGCAGATGCGTCCGGCGATTGCGCTGCATCACGAACGCCGGTTCGACGTATTCTGCTTCATGTTGGCGCGATCGCCCTGCTCGTCGATATTGTTGGTTTCATCATGCTTGTGACCCTTGGTGTCATCCCGCACGGTCTCCGGTTCGCTTCCCGGCCCTTTTGGAGAGCGGTTCTCCTTCGGCACACGTGGCATTGGCTTCGTCATCATTCACTCCTTGTGTTGTATTGATCAACGCAAAGGGACGAGCGGTCGTTCCATGGGATGGTCGCGGCGCACCACTCCACTGAGTGGTTGGCGAAGCAACTAATTTCTTTTATGCATTCACCACGTGAATGCTGTGATGGGAATGAGATGATCAACCGCTTGTTTGAGCCCTGTTTGCTCACTTGTCTTGCTGCGCTGTTGATTGTCGCAAATACCCCCGCTGAAACGAAGCCCGTAAAATCGAAATCCGATGCGCGGACCGAGCAACCGGCCGCAGGCGACACTGAGCTCAATAATGTTGCAGGTGCGCCGCCCGCACCGGTGCTCGCGTGCGGAGGCCCGTTCGCAAAATCGGCATCGCACGCAAACCTTGTTGCGGAATTTGGCGAGAAGAACGTTGTTTATAGGGATATCGACGGCCCCGGAGGCCGTAAAATCAAGGCAACGATCCTGTTCGAGAACGACCCGGTCAAACAGATCGTTGTCCTCTGGCGCGATCAGGCTACGCGAAACGGTATTTCATCGATTACCGCAGCTGCACCATCGACGTGGATCGGGCCCGGCGGCATCCGGAATGGGCTACCTCTGAAGCAGGTCGAGAAGCTCAATGGCGGTGTATTCAGCATCAACGGCTTCGAATGGGACGGTGGAGGATTTGCGTCAGGCTTCAAAGGTCAGTTTGCGTCGCCACCCGGCGGCTGCACCCTGTCGATCCGTTTTGAACCTGGCATCGCCAATCCGCTACCCAAGACATTTGCTGCTATCGTCGGCGAACGAAAAATTCCATCGAGCGATCGGCTGATGCGCCGCGCGAAGCCGATGGTGAGCGAGTGGAGCGTGAGCTACAATTAAAGCGCGCCTTGAGTCGCCGCTGAAACAAAATGCCCTCCGCGAACTGTAGGAGGTTCAGAACAAGAAGCCGATCCAACGGTGAGCCTCACAACCGGTGAGACAGAATGACAGTTCAAGGCAACCGCCAGCGCGTTACTGACTTCTGCACGGCCTTCTATGCGCAGGAACTCGAGAAGGCTTTGGCGTTCTACGCCGAGGACGTCGACTACGTATCGCACGTACCGGTCGATATCCTTCCCCACCTTGGCCAGCGGCGCGGCAGGGCGGAGCTTCGCGAAACGTTCAAACGGGTGTATTCGCGTTATTCGAGTATGCGGCACGAGTTACAGGCTATGGTTGTCGATGAAGATCGCGTTGCCCTCATCACGCGCGTGTTCTTCCAGAAGGCGCTGCGCGATCGCATCGTGCAGATGGACATCGCCAACTTCTTCACGCTGCGCGACGGACTGATCGTCAAGCAGCGCGAGTTTCTCGATTCATACGATCTCGTGCAGCAGGTTCTCGAAATCGACATCGCCAGCGCGCTGCGGCTTCCCGATCACGAATAGTCTGGTCGGGACGATCAGGAGCAGAAAGGCAGCGGCGCTTCCCCGCTTGATTGCAGCGCCGTTCGGTTCAGAATGACACCAAGATCGCTGAACTCGACGGAGCCGGCCCATGGCGATGACCGCAAACCGCGCGTGCGTCGAGAAATTTCTCAGCGCCTTCTACTCCGGCGATATCGACACCGCACTCACGTGCATCGACGACGAGATCGATTTCCTCGCCCACGCGCCGGTCGACATCCTCCCGCACCTCGGCCATCGCCGGGGCAAGGCGCTGGTGCGGGAGATGTGGCAGACACTGCACAATCGCTACTCCCACATGCGCTATGATCTCCCCTTCATTGCCGAAGAGGGTGACACCATCGCGGTGATCATCCGCGTCTACTTCCGCAAAAGCGAGAACGACCGGGTGGTCCACATGGACATCGCGGATTTCTACCGCTTCAGGAACGGACGAATCGTCCACATCCGCCAGTTCATGGACTCCTTCGATGTCGCCCAGCAGGTGCTGGAGCGGGATCTCGGGACGTTTCT
>JBEIPX010000578.1:0-1669 GCA_040376815.1 Bradyrhizobiaceae bacterium | reverse complement strand
TGCGACAAGGATCACGGTTTGCGCTTCGAACGCGACAAGGACGATGGGCTGACGCCTTATCTCCACGTCCGCGCCGATCTGTGGGCGAAGGTCACGCGCGCGATCTACTACGATCTGGTTGACTTGGGCGAAGAGCGGATGGTCGATGGCGTGCTGAAATTCGGGATTCGCTCCGGTGACGCGTTCTTCGCGATGGCCAATGCGAATGAAATGGGGCCTGCTTGACCGACCAGTTGCTGACATCGGAGCCCGCTCAGGTCGAGATCAGTTCGGCGGAGTTCTTCTCCCGTGCCGCGCAGCGCCTCACGTTCGACGTACCGCGCGGCTTGACCGAGGCCGACGTGCTGCCGCCGACCGGCGACCATGGCAACGACTACATGCTCCAGGTCATCTCCCAGGAGCTGCCGATCAAGCCGGCGGCGGTTCTGATCCCGGTGGTGGATCATCCGGAGCCGACGGTCCTGCTGACCCAGCGCTCGCCGCATCTCTCAAGCCACGCCGGGCAGATTTCCTTTCCCGGCGGCAAAATCGATGCGACCGATCAATCGCCGCTGGACGCAGCGCTCCGCGAGGCGCATGAGGAAGTCGGCCTGACGCGCGACTTCATCGAGCCGATCGGTTACCTCGACCTGTATGCGACCGGCTTCGGCTTTCGTATCGTGCCGACGGTGGCGCGGGTGAAGCCGGGCTTTCAGCTCTGGGTCAACGCCGGTGAGGTCGACGATGTGTTCGAAGTGCCACTGAAATTCCTGATGGACCCGATCAACCACCAGCGTCACAGCAAGGAATTCCGCGGCGTCGAGCGTTCGTACTACGCCATGCCGTTCGAAGAGCGGTACATCTGGGGAGCGACCGCAGGCATCCTGCGCGTCCTGTACGAACGGATTTACCTGTCATGATCAGGCCGGTGCTTACCGAGATCGGCATCTTCCTCATTCCGTTTGCGATTTACGCCGTGTTTCTGTTCGCCACGCGCAACGGCGTCCTGACGATGCAATCGTGGCCGGCCCGTGTGGTGCTGCGGCTCGCCATCGTCTCGCTGCTTCTGACGATCGCGAGTCTTGTGCTGCTAGCGGATTTCTCCGGCGCACCGCCGGGCTCAACCTACGTCCCCGCGCATATCGAGAACGGCAAGCTGGTTCCCGGAGTCGAGAAATGAATGCAGCGCCGTCGCTGCGTGACGCGCCTTGGCTGAAGGCGGGCCCCGCCGCGCGCGTGCTGGCGCTGCTCAATGCCGATGGCGAAGAGGCGCGCGTTGTCGGCGGCGCGGTGCGCAACGCGCTGCTCGGCGTTCCGGTCGGCGATATCGACATCGCGACGACGGCGATGCCCGACGAGGTCGTCCGGCGGGCGCAGGCGGCGCATATCAAGAGCGTGCCGACGGGTATCGCGCACGGCACGGTGACGCTCGTTGCCGACGGTCAGCCGTTCGAGGTGACGACGCTTCGCGAGGATGTCGAGACGTTCGGCCGCAAGGCCACGGTCGCGTTCGGCCGCGACTGGGTGCGCGATGCGCAGCGGCGCGATTTCACCATGAACGGGCTGTCGGCCGGTCTCGACGGCGCCGTCCACGACCATGTCGGGGGACTGGCGGACATCGCGGCGCGGCGTGTGCGCTTTATCGGCGAGCCGTCGCAGCGCATCGCCGAAGATTACTTGCGTATCCTGC
>JBEIPX010000535.1:0-2122 GCA_040376815.1 Bradyrhizobiaceae bacterium | reverse complement strand
CGCAGGAAGAACACGCGGACAAGATTCTGCGCCGTCGGCGTCACCATCAGCGCCGCGAACGACGCGATCTCGGCCTTGAGCATCGCCGCGCGGTCGCTGCGGTGCTTTTCCCACAGATCGATCAGCGCGTACGGTGCGGGATAATGTTCCTTGGCCGCTGCCTTCGCCGCCTCGCTACGCATACGGTTGGCGAGAAAGCCGCGCACCGGCCCCGCATTGAGCAGAGCGATCAGCGGCGAGCGCCTGGCGCGCTTCAACCGCCCGAAAATCGCATCGCGCGCGGCGGAAAGCACGTGCCGCTCCTGCGTTACCGCATCGACGAGGCCGAGCGAACGCGCCTTGCGCGCGTCGATTGTGCGGCCGGTTAGCATCATCTGCATCGCTTCGATCGGGCTCACGAGTTCCGTGAAGCGCACCGTGCCGCCCAGCCCCGGATGAAGGCCGAGCATCACTTCCGGAAAGCCGAACCGCGCATCTTCGATAGCGATGCGCATGTTGCAGGCCAACGCGACTTCAAGTCCGCCGCCGAGGCAGAAGCCGTGGATCACAGCGACTGTCGGAATCCGCAGCGCCTCCAGCCGGTCGATGACGCTATGCCCACGCGCGATCTCGGTCTCGATTGCCTTCGGATCGGCCGCACCCTTGAACATGTTGATGTCGGCGCCGGCGATGAAGCCGGATGGCTTGGCCGAGCGGATGACGAGACCGGCGGGCCGCTCCGTCTCCAGCACCGATATGATCTTGTCGAATTCTTCCAGCAGATCGGCGGACAGCGTGTTCGCGCTGGTGCCGGCGCGATCGAACAAGAGCCAGGCGATGCCGTCGCTGTCGCGAGTGAGCTTGAAGTTTGTGTAGGGACCGGCCGCATCCGGCTGCGGCCCGAGCTGTAACTCGCGGTCTTTCAGGACATCCATGACCTTGATGCGTTTCGGGTCCATTGCCGCCCTCACACCATCTCGATCAGCATGGCGCCGCCAAGCCCGCCGCCGATACATTCGGTTGCGACGCCGCGCCGTGTGCCGAGCCGCGCCATCGCGTTGACCAGATGCAGCACGATGCGGTTGCCGCTGGTGCCGACCGGATGCCCGAGGCTGATAGCACCGCCATCGACGTTGAGCTTCTCATGCTCGACCACGCCGGCCGAGCCTTCGAGCCCGAGTACCTCGCGGCAGAACTTGTCATCGTTCCATGCGGCAAGGCAGCCGAGCACCTGTGGCGCGAACGCTTCGTTCAGCTCCCAGGTCTGCACGTCCTGCAGCGTCATGTGATTGCGCTTGAGCAGTTCGGTCGAGCACAGCACCGGGCCAAGCCCCATGATCGAGGGATCGAGCGCCGACCATTGGCTGTCGACGATCTCGGCCTTCGGCTTCAGACCGTATTTCTTCACTGCCTCTTCCGAGGCGACGATCACCCACGATGCGCCGTCGGTGATCTGCGAGGAATTCCCGGCGGTCACCTTGCCCCATGGCCGCTCGAACACCGGCTTGAGCTTGGCGAGCGACTCGACGCTCGAGTCCGGCCGCACGCCGTCATCGTGATCGTAGATCTGCCCGTCGCGGCCGAACGCCGTCTCGACCTCGCCTTTCAGCCAGCCTTCCTGCTGTGCTTTGGCGAGACGCTTGTGGCTTTCGGTGGCATAGGCATCGGCCTGCCCTCGGGTGATGCCGAACAGATGCGCGACGACTTCCGCCGTCTGCCCCATGTTCAAGTCAGTGATCGGATCGGTGAGCCCCCGCTCGAGGCCGATGATCGGCTTCAGGTATGACGGCTTCAGCTTCAGGGCCGCCGCGATCTTCGCGCCGATGCCTTTTGCGGTGGCGAGCCCGGCGAACCAGCGCACGCCCTGCTGCGGCCAGACCAGCGGCGCATGGCTGAGAGCCTCAGCGCCGCCGGCGAGAATAAGATCGGCATTACCCTCGCGGATGTAGCGGTATGCCGTGTCGATCGACTGCATGCCGGAGCCGCAGTTGATCTGTACCGTGAACGCCACCATCGCCTCGCCCATGCCGAGCCGCAGCGCGGCGACGCGGGCGGGGTTCATCTCGTCGGCAATGACGTTGACGCAGCCCAGGATGACCTGATCGAAGGCATTCGCCGGAAACGGCTGCCGCGCCAAGAGCGG
>JBEIPX010000278.1:0-4720 GCA_040376815.1 Bradyrhizobiaceae bacterium | reverse complement strand
GAGCGCCTGCGCGACGCTGATCCCTTCGGCATCGACGCGGCCGAGAATGTTGTCGGTGGTGAAATCACCCGCATAGGCGGCGGAAGCCATCATCGCCGGGGCGAAGCGCGAGCCTTCCTCGTTGGTCCAGTTGGCGATGCAGAGCGGCGCGTCGGTCTCGATGCCGGCGTCGTTCAGCGTGCGCACCACTTCGAGCGCTGCGAGCGTGCCGAGAATGCCGTCGAACTTGCCGCCGGTCGGCTGCGTGTCGAGATGCGAGCCGAGGCCGACGGGGGCTTTCGACATGTCGCGGCCCTTGCGGATCGCGAACATGGTGCCGAGCGCATCGACGCGCACCTCGCAGCCGGCCGCTTCGCACGCGGCGCGAAACCAGTCTCGAACCTGCTTGTCCTCGGGACCGAGTGTCAGGCGCTTGACGCCGCCCTTCGGCGTACCGCCGAATTTGGCGGTCTCGTGGATCGTGCCCCAGAGGCGGCCGGAGTCGATGCGAAGGTTGGGGCGGGAAGGGGCCATCGGCGCGTTTCTTTCGTTGTCTGTGTTCGGTCGTGAGACTCTGTCATTGCGAACCGGGCTGCACAATCCGCCAGTTGCGAAACTGGATGGCAGTACCGCGCAAGTATTGAGCGATGCGGGTCACCGCGGCGCGGCGCACATGCCGCCATCGATGGTGATGATGACGCCGGTCGTGTAGGCGGAGCGCTCGGATGCAAGAAACGCCATCATGTCGGCGATCTCGCGCGGTTTCGCCGGGCGGTGCAGTGGGTAGGCGTCGAGGATTTCCTGGAAACGATTTTCGTCGCCGAAGCGCACCTGTGCCTGCCGCCGCGTCAGCGCGATGTTGCGTTCGGTCGCGACCGGCCCCGGATTGATGCCGACGACGCGGATGTTGTCTTTCAGGCTTCCGCCGCCGAGCGCGCGGGTAAAGGCCATCAACGCCGCGTTGCCGGCGCTGCCGGTGATGTAGTTGAAGTCGAACTTCTCGCCGGCCGCACCGATATCGTTGATGATCACGCCATGGCCGCGCTTTTTCATCGTCTCATAGAACAGCCGCGTCAGGTTGATGTAGCCGAAGACCTTCAACTCCCATGCGTGCCGCCAGGTGGCTTCGTCGATCTTGTCGAGCGAGCCGCCCGGGATATCGCCAGCGTTGTTGACCAGAATGTCGGCGTCGCCAGCCTCTCGGGCCAGCCCCGCCACATCCTCCGGCTTGCGCAGGTCCGTGACGTGGACATGGGTCGCGATCTGGTGCGCGCTCCGCAGCCGTGTGGCCAGCGCCTCCAGCGCCGCCTGGTTGCGAGCGGCGAGCCGCAGGTTGCAGCCTTCCTCGGCAAAGACCTCGGCGGCTGCGGCGCCGATGCCCTTGGAGGCGCCTGTAATCAGGACGGTTTTACCGCGGAGGCCGAGGTCCATGGAATTTCTCGCATCTTGAAGGGTTTGGGCGCATCCCGGACCGGGACACGGCTATCGGGCCGCCATTGTTGTTGCTGCCACACGACTGGTCAAATCGGCCCGGGCATGCCCTTTCGGAATACGCCGCTGGATGCCTCCAGGGGCGCGGAATGTCCGAACCGCCACACCCGGGGAAAATTGAATCCCGCCAACGAATTAGGCTTGTTCCCGCGGTGGCCGATGGGGCAGATTGCCCCCGGATGAGGCCCATGTTTTCGCGAGTCATTTTCGCACTGTTGACCTTGATTGTTGCCGCAGGCGCGCCGTCGGTCGCGTCCGCGCAGCGCTTCACGTTGATCGGCGAAAACGATGCGCTCGGCGGCGGTAAGGATCGCGACTACACCCAGGGCCTGCGCTTTTCGGTCACCTTTGACGACTTCACCAAGCATCCGACCGCCGGCCGCGTCTATGACGTCGTCGGTATGGGCGTTTTCACGCCGTTCTCGATCGCGGGCCCGGTGAAGAAACAGCTCGAATGGATTCCGATCGGCCAGAGCATCTTCACGCCGGATCGCATCAGTTCGACCTTGCCACGCATTCCGGGCGTCGATCGCCCGTTCGCCGGCTGGCTCTATACCGGTGTCTCGGCAATGCAGGAAACCGGCGGCCGGCAGCTCGATACGTTCGAGATTCTGGCTGGCGTGGTTGGCCCGGCGGCGCTCGGCAAGGAAACGCAGGATGCTTTCCATCAACTGCTCGGGCAGGGACGCCCGGTGGTCGGCAATTTCCGTTTGAAGAACGAGCCCGGCATCGTCCTGTCTTGGGACCGCAAGTGGAAGTTCGGCTCCGACCTCGGCAACAGCTACGGCATCGACTTCATTCCGTCGGTCGGGTTCAGCGGCGGCAACGTCTACACCTACGGCTCGGTCGGGGGCATGGTGCGCTTCGGCCGCTCGCTGTCGTCGACATGGGGACCGACCCGCGTTCGTCCGTCGCCGTCAGGCGGCACGTTCTTCACGCCCGATCAAACTGGCCCGTGGCTCGGCTGGAACGTGTTTGCCGGCGTCGAGGCGCGCGCGGTCGCGCTCAACGTCTTCATCGACGGCAACAACTTCACCAACAGCCTCAGCGTGTCGCGCAAGACCTTCGTCGCCGACTTCATTGGTGGCATCGAGCTCTATACCCAGACCGGCCATCGGCTGGCCTTCTCCGTCACGCACCGGACGAAGGAATACGACACGCAACCGAGCGCGAGTACGTTCGGTGCCGTGGAAGCCAGCTACCGCTTCTGATCTTCCAATTTCGTGATCGTCGTTACTTCGGCGCGTCGATGACGCTCACGTGCGCCGCGACGATGCGCCAGCCTTCCGGAAATTTGACCCACGTCTGCATCTGACGCCCGACCTTGCCGGGCGCGCTGGCGCGCTGGAACAGTGTCGACGCCACGGCCATGTCGCGGCCGTAGGCGGTGATGACGGTTCGCGA
The DNA here is from genome assembly GCA_040376815.1 of Bradyrhizobiaceae bacterium. Taxonomy (GTDB): domain Bacteria; phylum Pseudomonadota; class Alphaproteobacteria; order Rhizobiales; family Xanthobacteraceae; genus SG-bin9. Next base: position 1,846 of record JBEIPX010000278.1, on the reverse strand, counting down.
CAGATCGCGCGCCAGATTGACCGGCGAGCGCGCGGAGCGGAACGCGCTGATCTCGGCATGGCCGTAAAGGTTCTCGCCGATGCCATAGCGCAGCGTGCGCGGATCGTCGCGAAACAGTTCGCCGAGGACAGTCACGTCGTTCGAGACCAGCGCCGCCTCATAGCGCCGGAACGCGGCAATGACTTCGGCCAGTGTCTCGGGATGATCGATCTCCATGTACCTGTCCTCCGTCTCAGCTCTTCGGCGGCTTCGGATCGATCGGATCGCTGCCGAGCGCGCCAATGATGTCTTCCAGTGCCTTTGCGCCGGCGAGGAGCCTACCTTCGGCACGCGGCGCGGCGACGATCTGCAAGCCGACCGGCAGGCCGCTCCTGGTGAAGCCGCACGGCATCGACAGCGCGGGGCAGCAGACGAGCGTGATCGCGTAGACGATGGCGAGCCACTGCACGTAGTTGTCGAACTTCACGCCCGCGCATTCGGCGAGATAGCGCTCGCCGATCAGGAAGGGCGGCGTGATCGTCGCCGGCAGCAGCAGGAGGTCGTAGGTTTCGAAGAACGTCAGCGTCCGCGCGGTCATCGCCACGCGCGCGGCTTCCGCGCGTTCGATATCCGCGACCGTGAGCTTCAGGCCTTCCTCGATGTTCCAGATCACTTCCGGCTTGAGCAGGTCGCGCTTGTTGCGCAATAGCGATGCCTTGGTCAGCGCGAAGTCGAACGCGCGCAGAACATGGAACGAATCGTGTGCTTCCTTCAAGTCCGGATGCGCTTCTTCGACGATGACGCCGGCATCCGCGAACCGTTTCGCTGCCTTGCGGGTCAGCTCGATCACCTCGGGATCGACCGGGGTGATGCCGAGATCGGCCGAGTAGGCGATGCGCTTCGGCTTCCAGCCGCTGCGCGCCGCGCTGAGAAAAGAGGTCGGCAACAGCGGCAGCGACAACGGGTCGGCGGCATGTTCGCCGGACATGGCGTCGAGCCCGAGCGCGAGATCCTCGATGTTGCGGGCCATGGGTCCCTGCACGCCAAGGGTGCGATCGACTGCGGCGGCGGGCGTATGCGGAACGCGGCCGATGCTCGGCCGCATGCCGGTGACGCCGCAGAAGCTCGCCGGATTGCGGAGCGAACCTCCCATGTCGCTGCCGTGCGCGATCCAGGCCGTGCCGGTCGCCAGCGCAACGGCTGCGCCCCCGGACGATCCAGCGGCGGAGCGCGAGGTGTCGTGCGGATTGAGCGTCGGCCCGAACACCTCGTTGAAGGTGTTGGCGCCGGCGCCGAACTCCGGCGTGTTCGACTTGGCATAGACGATGCCGCCGTTCGCCTCGATGGTCGTAACCGTCAGGTCGGACACGGTCGGCACCACGTCCTTGAAGATCGGCGAGCCTTGCGTCGTCAGCACGCCCGCGACAGCGGTGAGGTCCTTGATCGGCACCGGCAGGCCGGCGAGCAGGCCGCGCTCGGTGACCGGCTTCTTCATCAGCGCGTCGGCATGCTTGCGCGCACGATCGAAGCACAGCGTCGGCAGCGCGTTGACCTTGCCATCAACCTGCTTGATCCGGGTCTCGAGCGCGTCGAGCAGGTCGTGGGGCGTGACTTCGCCGCGCTTGAGCTTCTCGACCACGGTGGTTGCGGTCATGCGGATCAGATCAGACGCCGGCATCGTATTTCCCCCAGTTTCGTCGTTTTAGCTCAGGTTGCCAGGCTAATGCCGGAGTTCCTGCGCCTCGTTGGTTTCGATGGAATGTCGTGTCCGGTACAGGGTCACCACGATGGCCAACCCGACTCCGACCTCTCCTGCGGCCACTGTCATCACCATAAGGGTGAAGAATTGACCGGTGTGGGCCATTCG
>JBEIPX010000103.1:0-8410 GCA_040376815.1 Bradyrhizobiaceae bacterium | reverse complement strand
CGCGATCATCGTCTTGTCGACCAGTTCAACCGAGATTGGCTTCAGCTTGACGAGATGCTGCGCGGCATCCATCGCCTCGTAGAAGCTGCCGAAGTGACAAACACCCACGACCTTGTTGCGGATCAGCGGCCAGAGCTTGATCTCGACTTGCGTGGTGAAGGCCAGCGTGCCTTCCGAGCCGACAAGAAGGTGCGCCATGTTGTTTGGTGCATTGCCGGGCGTCAGCGCATCGAGATTGTAGCCGCCAACACGGCGCTGCACTTGCGGAAAACGCGCGGCGATCTCGCCGGCTTCGCGTGCTCCGAGCGCCAGCATATCGCGGAACAGCCCACCGCTCGGGTCATCATTGACCACAGGATCACGATCGGTCGGACCGAAGCGCAGCAGCGTGCCATCCGCGAGTGCCGCTTCCATCGACAACGTGTTGTCGCGCATGGTGCCGTAACGCAGCGAACGGCCGCCGCAGGAATTGTTGCCGGCCATACCGCCGATGGTCGCACGCGACGCCGTCGACACGTCGACCGGAAACCAGAGGCCGTGTTTTTTCAGCTGGCGATTGAGATCGTCGAGCACGATGCCCGGCTGGACGACGCAGGTGCGGCTCTCGACATCCAGCGAGAGAATCTTGTTGAGGTGCTTCGACCCGTCGATAACGATGCCGTCGTTGATCGTCTGCCCGCATTGCGAGGTGCCGCCGCCACGCGGCGTCACTCGGCGTCCGTCGTCGCGCGCGATGGCCATGGCGCGCAACGCTTCGTCGATCGTCTTCGGCACGACCACGCCGAACGGCATGATCTGGTAGAACGAAGCGTCGGTGGCATAGCGGCCACGGCTGAACGGATCGAACAGCACATCGCCGGTGATCTCGCGCGACAGTTTTGCGGCGAGCGCGCTGTCTGCGCCCGAAATCACCCGCTCATGCTTGGAATGTGCTGCCATGATCTTGAGATTGCCAGTCGTGCTTTGGATTAGTCGGCCGGCTGCAAATCCGGCGCAGCGGCCTGCTTCGAGTCGGCCTGCGCCTGCTCGCGCATATACTCGCACACCGCCTCGCACTTTTTCCGCATGTGTTCGAACATCTTGATGCCCAGTTCCGGGCCTGAGCGGCGGCGGAGCGCATCGACAATATCCTCATGTTCACGCATTGCATCGCTGATGCGATCGCGATGCACGAGGTTGGCAGCGAAGCGCAACCGCCGAACCACGGCGTTGGCGCTCGCATAGTTGGCACTCAGCACCGGATTTCCCGCAGCGTCGACGATAGCGTGGTGGATCTGCTGATTGAGACGGAAATAGTCCGCCAGTTCGCGCCGCATATAGGATGTGTACATCTCGAGATGCAGACGCTCGATATTGGTGATCCCCTCATCTGAGATACGCTCGCAGGCGAGTTGCCCCGCGACAAAGTCAAGACCGGCGATCACCTCGAACAGATTGCGGATATCATTCTCGGAAAAGATGCGCACCCGCGCGCCGCGATTGGCGAGCAGTTCGATCAGACCTTCGGCCGCCAGCACCTTCAATGCCTCACGCAGCGGCGTGCGCGACACCTCGAACTTCTCGCACAGCTCACGCTCCGGAATCCGCGCGCCCGGCGCGAGGTCGCCTTCGACAATGTAGTTGCGCAGCTGGCTCAGCAGGTCGTCGTGCAGCGACGTGGGCTGCCGCTCAACGGCATCAAAGCTTCGAGTTCGCATCAGATTATTCAAAATACATCGCTCCAAACTATGTTTTGTCGACAAAAATGTCAGTATTGTTGACTGATCTCGCCGCCATTCGATTGTCTCTTGACGTTCTAGCTGATTTTCTGGTTGTGTGAAAGTGAAAAGAGAATACAATCTGACTCGTCTAACCAACTACACCGCAAAAAATTGCATTCAATCGAGGATGACATGGCGCTCCACACCGGCAGGCACTTTCTCCAAATCCCCGGCCCCACGAATGTGCCCGATCGCGTGCTGCGAGCGATGGATCACCCGACCATCGATCATCGCGGCCCTGAGTTCGCAGAACTCGGCCTGCGGGTGATCGAAGGCTCGAAGAAGATCTTCCGCACCAAGCAGCCTGTCATCATTTACCCGTCCTCGGGTACCGGCGCGTGGGAAGCCGCGATCGTCAACACGCTCTCGCCCGGCGACAAGGTGCTGATGGCGGAGACCGGCCAGTTCGCGACGCTCTGGCGGAACATGGCCGAGAAGCTGAAGCTCGAGGTCGATTTCCTTCCGAGCGACTGGCGCCGCGGCGCGAGCGCAGAGCAGATCGAGGCGAGGCTCGCGGCCGACAAGTCGCACAGCATCAAGGCTGTGATGGTGGTTCATAACGAAACCTCCACCGGCTGCGTCACGCGCATTCCGGAAATCCGCAAGGCGATGGATCGCGCCAGGCATCCCGCGCTGCTGATGGTCGACACCATCTCGTCGCTCGGCTCGATCGAATACGAACACGATGCGTGGGGCGTCGACGTCACCGTTACCTGCTCGCAGAAGGGATTGATGCTGCCTCCCGGTCTCGGCTTCAACGCCGTGTCCGAGAAGGCGCTCGCCGCAGCGAAGGCAAACACCTCCGTCCGCTCCTACTGGGACTGGAGCGAGATCATCGCAGCGAACAAGGGTGGCTCATGGCCCTACACGCCGGCGACAAACATGCTCTACGGCCTCGACGAGGCGATCAAGATCCTGCTCGAGGAAGGTCTCGACAACATCTTCGCCCGCCACAAGCGCTACTCGGCTGCAACGCGCGCAGCGGTCCGCGCATGGGAACTCGAAGTGCTGTGTCAGGAAGCGCTGGAGCACTCGCCGATTCTCACCGCAGTGTTGATGCCGCAAGGACATGACGCCGATCAGTACCGCAAGGTGGTGCTCGACAACTTCGACATGTCGCTCGGCGCAGGCCTCGGCAAAGTCAAAGGTAAGGTGTTCCGCATCGGACACCTCGGGCACTTCAACGACCTGACCCTGATGGGCACTCTCGCCGGCGTCGAAATGGGTCTCGATCTCGCCGGCGTTCCACACCGCAGTGGTGGCGTGCTCGCCGCCATGGACATACTGAAGCGCTCGGAAGCCGTTCCGGCGCCGCGGACAGCCGTCGCCTAGAACGTGATTGGAGCAGCTAACACGGAGACCGGATAGTTTACTTTTGTCGCAACGATAGGGGCCGACAACAGGCCCGAGTCCAACATAGGGAGGAACAAGACGATGCACTATCTAACCAAAACTGCCACAGCGGTTGCAGCGCTGCTACTGTCGGCCCCGGCCATGGCGGCCTGGGAACCCACCAAGCCGGTTGAGATCGTGGTCGCGGCCGGCGCCGGCGGCGCATCCGACCAGATGGCCCGCATGATGCAGGCCGCTATCCAGAAGAACAACCTGATGAAACAGCCGATGGTTGTTTCACTGAAAGGCGGAGCCTCCGGCGCGGAGGCGCTGATGTACATGAAGAACAGCGACGGCGATGCTAACAAGGTGCTGATCGCCTACTCGCTCATCTACATGCTGCCGCTGTCCGCGAAGATTCCGTTCAACTGGCGCGAGCTCACGCCGGTCTCCGTCATCGCGATGGATCAGTTCGTACTCTGGAGCAATGCGTCGAAGCCCTACAAGAACGTGAAGGACTTCATCGACGCTGCCAAGGCTTCGGGATCGCCGTTCAAGATGGGCGGCACGGGATCGAAGCGTGAGGATCAGGTACTCACCGTCTTCACGGAGAAAAGGACCGGCGCGAAGTTCTCCTACCTGCCCTACAAGTCGGGCGGCGAGGCCGCGACCCAGCTCGTCGGCAACCACATCGACGCCAACGTCAACAACCCCTCGGAAAATCTTGAAGTCTGGCGCGCCGGCCAGGTTCGCGCACTCTGCGTGTTCGACAAGGAACGCATCAACTACGCGACGAAGGTCACTGATACCCAGGCATGGAAGGACATTCCGACCTGCAAGGAAGAAGGCCTCGACGTTCAGTATCTGATGCTGCGCGCGATGTTCCTGCCCGGCAAGGTCACTGCCGACCAGAAGGCATTCTATGTCGATCTGTTCAAGAAGGTCGTCGAGACGCCGGAGTACAAGGAGTACCTAGAAAAGCAGGCCTTGAAGCCTGTATTCCTGACCGGCGACGCCATGGCGAAGTTCCTTGGCGAAGATGACGCCGTCAATACCCAGCTCATGACCGAAGCTGGCTTCGTCGCCAAGTAATCGAAATTCTGACAAGCACGCCCCGCGCATCGTTGCGCGGGGCCGATCTGACACACCTTCGAAACAGGCCTCCCATGTCGAAATCGGAAATGGAAATCGTCGTCGAAGATCCGACCGCGCCCGACGACGCATCGCCCGCAGTCACCAGCAAGCGAACGATCGATATGATCGTCAGCGTGTTGCTTCTGGCGTTCGCCGCGCTGCTCGCATGGGACAACTGGAAGACCGGAGCATCGTGGGACTCGTCCGGTCCGCAGGCGGGATACTTTCCATTCTACCTCTCTCTTATTCTCGGCGGCGCGGCCCTGTTCGGGCTCGTCAAGACGCTGATGGATCCAGCCATCGAAAGCGAAGCCTTCGTTACACGCGATCAGCTCAAACGCGTGATGACCGTTCTGGTGCCGACTTTCCTGTTCTGTCTCGCGCTGAAATGGCTCGGCATCTACCTGTCGAGCTTCCTGCTGATCGTCGGCTTCATGCGGCTGGTGGGCAAGATCTCGCTATGGAAGTCGCTTCTCACCGCATTCATCTTCGCCGCAACGATGTTCGTCGTCTTCGATGTCGCTTTCGACGTCATCATGCCCAAGGGGCCGATTGAAGCCCTGCTCGGACGCTGACACTCGCATTCATAAAAATCGGCCTGACACGATCAGGCCCTCAAGGTTCAGGAAACGACACGATGGAAGCCCTCAGCCTCTTGATGCAAGGATTTAGCGTCCTGCTGACATGGAAGATCCTTGCGCTGATGATGGTCGGCCTTGTGCTTGGCGTCTTCGTCGGCGTACTGCCTGGTCTCGGCGGCCCGAATGGCGTCGCGATTCTGCTGCCGCTGACATTTACGATGGATCCGACATCGGCCATCGTCATGCTCTCGTGCATCTACTGGGGCGCGCTGTTCGGCGGCGCGATCACCTCGATCCTGTTCAACATCCCCGGTGAGGCGTGGTCGGTCGCAACCACGTTCGACGGTTATCCGATGGCGCAGCAAGGCAAGGCGGCCGAAGCGCTCACAGCCGCCTTCACGTCGTCCTTCATCGGATCGTTCGCCGCTGTTCTCCTGATCACATTCCTTGCGCCGGCCATTTCGACCTTCGCGCTGAAGTTTGGCCCGCCGGAATTCTTTGCGGTCTACCTCCTCACCTTCTGCTCGTTCGTCGGCCTCGGCCGCGAGGCCAAGCACAAGACCATCATCTCGATGGCGCTCGGCTTACTCCTCGCTGGTATCGGCCTCGACACCGTCTCGGGTCAGCTGCGCATGACGTTCGGATCGTCCGATCTGCTGCGTGGCGTCAACTTCCTCGTCGCCGTGATCGGCTTGTTCGGCATCAGCGAAATTCTGCTGACGATGGAGGAGCGTCTCGCGCTTCGTGGTCACTCAGCGAAGATCACCCTGCGCACGGTCTGGAACGTCTGGACCGACCTGCCGCGCTATTGGGTGACGCTGCTGCGCTCGTCCGTGATCGGCTGCTGGCTCGGCATCACGCCGGGCGGCGCAATCGCCGCCTCGTTCATGGGTTACAATCTCGCCAAGCGATTTTCCAAGGACAAGGAAAGTTTCGGCAAAGGCCGCATCGAGGGTGTATTCGCGCCTGAGACCGCGGCGCACGCCTCCGGCACTGCGGCCTTGCTGCCCATGCTCGCGCTCGGCATTCCCGGCTCCGGCACCGCCGCCATTCTCCTTGGCGGGCTGATGGTCTGGGGTCTCAATCCCGGCCCGCTGCTGTTCGTCGAGCACAAGGATTTCGTGTGGGGCCTGATCGCCTCGATGTATCTCGGCAACATTGTCGGCCTCATCCTTGTGCTGTCGACGGTTCCGGTCTTCGCTGCGGTGCTGCGCGTCCCGTTCTCTGCCATTGCACCGATGATCATCGTGTCCTGCGCGATCGGCGCCTTTGCGATCCAGAATGCGATGTTCGACATCTGGCTGATGCTGCTGTTCGGTGTGGTCGGCTATGTCTTCAAGAAGATCGGCATCCCGCTCGCGCCGCTGACGCTGGCACTCGTGCTGGGCAACCGGGCGGAGGACGCCTTCCGCCTCGCCATGATCGGCGCCGAGGGCAGCCTCAAGGTATTCTGGTCGAACTTCCTCGTTGGTTCGATCACGACCCTCGCCATTATCTTGCTGTTCTGGCCGATCATCGATCGCATCATCGCCAGCATCGGACGCGCGCGGGAGCCTGCCCGCGCCTGAGTGGGTCGAAGGTCATCCCCGCGATCCACAGGCAGAGTGGGCAACTTTCCCACTCTGCCTGCCAGTCGGGTGCTTGACAGGAATCGGATGTCGACGCCAAATGTAGGTGTCACGGTCTACAAGATCACAAAATCTGGTAGCTAAGAGGGAAACCGGTGCGGCATGCGTTTGTGTGCCAAATCCGGTGCTGCCCCCGCAACTGTCAGCAGCGAGTTCGCTTCCAACCAACGTCACTGATGCCTCGCATCGGGAAGACCGGAAGCGAACGATGACCTGCGAGCCAGGAGACCTGCCGAGACACCAAAACGTCCACGGGCGGGGTGTCCGGCGGTCGCAGCAGATGCGTGCCCATTCGTGGGCCGTCGCGCCGCGCCCTCCCAAAGCCAAGCCCCTCATAAAAAACGACCACGGGGTTTGCCATGTCCTTGTCTCTCGAACGCGAAGCCACAATCGCCGCACCACTCATCCAGTTGCGTCCCGAAGCCCTTGCTGCACCGGTCAGCGAGCCGCCCATCCAGATCATCCGCCGCAACGGAGCCGTGTCGCCGTTCGATTCCAGCAAGATTTCGGTAGCGATGACCAAGGCCTTTCTCGCCGTCGAGGGCCACACGGCCGCTGCTTCCCGCCGCGTGCACGAGGTCGTCGAGCAGATGACGGCGGATGTGGTGAGCGCGTTGACCCGCCGGCTCGGCGAAGGCCGCACCTTCCACATCGAGGACGTGCAGGATCAGGTCGAACTCGCGCTGATGCGCAGCGAGCACCATAAGGTCGCACGCGCCTACGTGCTCTATCGCGAGGAGCGGACCCGCGAGCGCGCCGAGCTTGCAGCGTCGGCAAAGAGCCCGGTTGCCGCTCAGCAAGACGCGCTTCACGTCACGCTGGCCGATGGTCACAAAGCGCCGCTCGACACGAAGCGGCTCGCGTTGATCATCGAAGAGGCTTGCGCGGGCCTCGATGGCGTCGACGCCGCGCCTGTTCTGACCGAGACGCGCCGCAACCTCTACGACGGCATCAGCCAGGACGAACTCGCGCTGGCGCCGATCATGGCTGCGCGCACGCTGGTCGAACAGGAGCCGAATTACGCCTACGTCAGCGCGCGCTTGCTGCTCGACAAGCTGCGCAGCGAAGTGCTGTCGTTCGTGCACAAGACACCGACCAGCGCGTCACAAGCCGATATGGATTCGCGGTACGCGAAGTATTTCCCTGCCTACATCAAGACGGGCATTGCCGCCGAGCTGCTCGATCCGGAACTGGCGCGATTCGATCTGGCGAAGATCGCTGCCGCGCTGAAGCCCGAGCGCGATTTGCTGTTCCAGTTCCTTGGACTGCAAACGCTCTACGATCGCTATTTCCTGCATGTCGCCGGCGCGCGAATCGAATTGCCGCAGGCATTCTTCATGCGGGTCGCCATGGGTCTCGCGGCCCGCGAGATCGACCGCGAAGCGCGCGCGATCGAATTCTACAATCTCCTCTCGTCCTTCGATTTCATGGCGTCGACGCCGACGCTCTTCAACTCGGGCACGCTGCGGCCGCAACTCTCGTCGTGCTTCCTGACGACGGTCGCCGACGATCTCGACGGCATCTTCAAGTCGATCAAGGATAATGCACTTCTCGCTAAATACTCCGGCGGGCTCGGCAACGACTGGACGCCGGTGCGCGGCCTCGGCGCCCACATCAAGGGTACCAACGGCGAGAGCCAGGGCGTCGTACCGTTCCTGAAAGTCGCCAACGATACCGCGATCGCCGTCAACCAGGGCGGCAAGCGCAAGGGCGCGGTCTGCGCGTACCTGGAGGCCTGGCACCTCGACATCGAGGAGTTCCTCGAGCTGCGCAAGAACACCGGCGACGACCGCCGGCGCACGCACGACATGAACACCGCCAACTGGATACCCGACCTCTTCATGCGCCGTGTGGTGGAAGGCGGTCATTGGACGCTGTTCAGCCCCAGCACCTGCCCCGACCTGCATGACAAGTTCGGCAAGGCCTTTGAAGAGGCTTACACCGCTTACGAGGCCAAGGCCGACCGAGGCGAGAT
>JBEIPX010000093.1:0-9063 GCA_040376815.1 Bradyrhizobiaceae bacterium | reverse complement strand
GCGGAGCCACTTCACCCACAGATTGCCTTCCCAACCGGGAACGACGATGCGCAGCGGATAACCCTGCTCGGGCCGCAGCGCTTCGCCGTTCATGGCGAACGCGAGCATCACGTCGTTCAGGGCTTTCTCGATCGGCAGCGAGCGGTTCATCGCCGCGGCGTCCGCGCCTTCCAGCATCAGCCATTTCGCTGTCGGCTTGACGCCGGCTTCATCGAGCAGCGTTTTCAGCGACACGCCGGTGTACATCACATTGTGCACCATGCCGTGCGTGAACTGGCAGCCGTTCAGCTGCGCGCCGCGCCACTCCATGCCGGAGTTCGCTGCGCATTCGAGGAAGCAGATGCGATTGATCCGCGGCATCCGCTTGATGTCGTCCATGGTGAAGACGAGCGGCTTGCCGACGAGACCGTGAATCATCAGACGATGGTTCGCCGGGTCGATCTCAGCGACGCCGCTGTGATGACGTTCGAAGCAAAGGCCGGACGGCGTGATGATGCCTTCGAGTTCGTGCAGCGGCGTGAAGTTCACGGATGATTCCGGCGATGCCGTCAGCCACGGCACATCGCGCCGGATCACATGCTTCTCGAATTTCGACGGCACGCCGTATGGCTTCTTGTCGACACCGTCGCCGAGATAACGCGCCCAATCCTGCACGTCCGTGATCAACGGATCAGGCTTGGCAGCTTGCGCGATCGCCGGCTTTGCCGACAAGGCCGCGCCTGCACCGGCGAGTCCGACGGCGCCGAGAAACCCGCGCCGATCAATCGTTTTTCCAGATGCTCTGCTCATGCGGCATCCCCTCTATCTATCTCAATATGTGAATGTGTTTTCCGCACCAATGCCACGACCTCGTCCGCCTTCATGCTTCATGAGTCCAGTTCAAGTGCCAGAGACTTTGACAGCCGTGTTGGGCTGCACGCTCACTGTCTTGGATTTCGCAACATGCGCGGCCACCACATCCCAGATGGGCGGGCCTTGCGTGCCTTGGTTCACGCTCGCCCAGCCGGCGACCGTGTACGCTTTCGCTGCCTCGATCGGTTTTCCCGATTTCAAGTGCGTGAGCTGCGAGATGCGCGAACCCATCGGCTTGTTGATGTCGATCGCGTAGCCCATGCCGCCCGTGCGAACCATGTCGCCACCACCCTGGAAGTAAGGATCGGGGTGGAAGATGTTGTCGGCGACGTCTTCCAGGATTTCCTTGAGCTGCGTGCCCGTCATCTGGATGCGATAGCAATTCGGATACGTGATCGCGGTCGCGTTGGTCACCTGCTCCCACGTGATGTCATCGCCCGGCAGCAGGCTCGCGCCCCAGCGGAAGCCGGGTGAAAGCGCGATCTCCACATCGCGTTCGGAGAGCATCGCATCGCAGATCAGATCGTCGTAGGTGCCGTTGAAGTTGCCGCGGCGATACAGCAGCGTGTCGGTCTTGCCGATCACCTTCGCCAGCTCGCTCGCGAACGGCGCGCGCACCTTCTCGACGAGGCTCTTCATCGCTGTGTCGGGCGCGATGGCATCGGCGAACACCGGCATCAGCTTGAAGCGGACCCCGGATACCTTCTTATCCTTCACCTCGAGGTCGAGGCGCGAGACGAATTTTCCGTGCGAACCGGAGGCGACGAGCACCGTATCGCCAACCTTGATCAGGCCCGGCATCGCGTCGTGCGTATGCGCGGTCAGGATCACGTCGATTCCCTTCACGCGGCCTGCGAGCTTGCGGTCGACGTCGAATCCGTTGTGCGATAGCAGCACGACGATGGAGGCGCCGGCAGCGCGCGATTCATCGACCTGTTTCTGGATATCCTCCTCGCGGATGCCGAACTCCCACTTTGGAAACATCCAGCGCGGATTGGCGACGGCCGTGCGCGGCAGCGCCTGTCCGATGACGGCGACCTTCACGCCGCCGCGCTCGAACATCTTGCGCGGCTCGAACACCGGCTCCTGCCATTCGTTATCGCGAACATTCTGCGCCAGGAACGCGAACGGCGCCGTCTTGGCAATCTCCTGCACGCGCTCCGCGCCGTAGGTAAATTCCCAGTGGCTGGTCATGGCATCGACCTTCAGTGCCGACATGATGTCCACCATGTCCTGCGCCTTGGTCTGGAGCGAGGTCCAGCTGCCCTGCCAGGTGTCGCCGCCATCGAGCAGCAGCACATTGCCCTCGCCCCGCTCGGCGCGCACCGCGCGGATCAGCGTTGCGATGCGATCCATGCCGCCCATGCGGCCGTAGTTGCGGGCGAGCGAAACGAAATCGTCAGCCGTCAGCGCGAACGCGTCGGCCGACCCAGTCGCAATGTTGAAGTGCTTCCGAAACTCGGCGTCCGAGATGTGCGGCGGCAGGCCCTTCACTTCGCCGACGCCGAGATTGACCGATGGCTCGCGGAAATGCAGCGGCATGAGCTGCGCGTGGATATCCGTCACGTGCAGGATCGTGATCGTGCCGAGCGGGTCGAAGCGCAGGATGTCGGATTGCGACAAGCGCTGCTGCGCGGCGACGCGGCCGAGCGGGCCGGCACCGCTTCCGACAAGAAGCGATGACGCAGCCGCCGTCGCTTGCAGGAAATCCCGCCTTGAGATCATCGATTCATCCACTTAGGTCGTCGTTGCGAGCGACAGCGAAGCAATCCCGGTCGGATGCTCAGCTGGATTGCTTCGTCGTTGCACTCCTCGCAATGATGAAGCAATCGACTTGTCGTTACGCCACCGTCAGCTTGTTCTTCGACACGTACTCGGAGCCGTCATCATCCTTCCAGGTGAAGACGAACTCGCCGCTCGCCGCCGCCTTGTAGAAGAACGCCTGATACGGATTGGCCGAGATCGCCGGATTCCAGTCGGCTTCGAACACGGTCTTGCCGTTGAACTGCGCGGTGAACTTGTTGATGATCCTGCGCGGAACGGTCTTGCCCGCCGAATCCTTGCGCTGGCCCGTTTCCATCTCGTGCGAGATCAGCGTCTTGATCTCGATCATCTCGCCGGGCTTCGCCGTTGCAGGAACGCGAACGCGCGGTGTGGGTGCATTTGCCATCGGATTGTCCTCGCCTGTTTCTTTGCTGACGGAGCTGCGTTAACCGCCGCAGCCGCCGATGGTGACCTTCACGTTCGCCTTGGCCATGTGCAGACTGCCGTTCGACATCTCCGCGACGCAGATGATGTTCTGCGTCTGCGCGAGGCGCATGCGCGTCGAAGCCGATGCCTTGCCGCACGCCGGCGCGAACCGGTAAGTGACGATGCCGGGAAGCGGATTGCCGTCGGCGAACACGTGGACCGCCTTGACGTAGTCGGCATCCGTCATCGGGCTTTCCACATCGATGTTGATCGGCACGACCAGTCCGTTCTCGGCGATTTCCGGAACGTCGAGCTTGATCTTGCCGCTGCCGAGTGGCTTGTCGCCGTAGAGTTTCTTGATCTCCGCCGTCACCGCTGCTTCGTCTGCGATCGAGATGCGCGGCGCGAGCAGAGCCGCGAAGCCAGCTGCGGCTGCCAGGCTCAAGGTTTCGCGGCGTGTTCTTGTGAAATTCATCGATGCGTCCTCCAGCGGGAGTTTTCGACTCCCTTAACGATAGTATCGCTTGACGATGCCCGTTGCGATCTACCATGATCTTGCACACATCATTATATTGTTTTTTTTGAATGTAAAGTTTCGGGTCGATCACAAAAAGCAGAGGAAGACCGCGAAAGACGGTCTTGCGATGGGAGGACGAAGACGTGAAGCACGCCACAGCCGGGTTGGCGCTCGCAGCGATTCTGTATTGCTTTGCGGGCCTTGCTGCACATGCACAAGACGCCAGCGAGAAGGAAATCGAGCGCTATCGCGCGATGATTTCCGATCCCATGTCCAATCCCGGCTATCTCGCCGTCGATCGCGGCGAAGTGCTGTGGAAGGAAAAGCGCGGGACGAAGAACGTCTCGCTCGAGGGCTGCGATCTCGGCCTTGGCGCCGGCAAACTTGTCGGCGCATTTGCGAAGATGCCGCGCTTCTTCGCTGACGCCGACAAGGTGATGGACCTTGAACAGCGCCTGCTCTGGTGCATGCAGAATGTTCAGGGCCTCGACACCAAGGATGTCGTCGCACGGCGTTTCTCCGGCCCCGGCCGTGCTTCCGATATGGAAGATCTCGTCGCCTTCATCGCCAACAAGTCGCTCGGCGAGAAGATCGACGTCCAACTCAAGCATCCCAAAGAACAGGAAATGGCGGCGGTCGGCGAAGAGCTGTTCTTCCGGCGCGGCGGTGTGATGGATTTTTCTTGCGCGACCTGTCACGCCGAAGACGGCAAACGCATCCGTCTTCAAGGCCTGCCGAATCTCTCGAAGCCCGGCAAGGCGCCGCAGGAAACGATGGGAACGTGGCCAACGTATCGCGTGTCGCAAGGCGCGCTGCGCACGATGCAGCATCGTCTGTGGGACTGCTACCGGCAGCAGCGCTGGCCGGTTCCCGAGTATGCATCCGACACGGTTACGGCCCTCACCGTCTATCTCAACAAGCAAGCACTGGGGGGTGAGATCAATGTCCCCTCGATCAAGCGCTGAGCGGAGGGCATCATGAAACATGCAGCAAAACTGATTGCGCTCCCGATCGTCCTTGGCGCTCTCGCCTTCGCGCAAACCGCCGGTTCGCAGACAGCGGCCAAGCGCGCCGATCCGGCGACGGTCGATGCGTACCTGAAGTCCACGTTCGGCAAGACGCCGCCGGAATGGCAGGCGCGAATCGAGCCTGACGAAACGCTGAAGGCGTGCAATGCGCACCGGAACGAGGTTCCGTCCGCCGAAGCCGACAAGATCATCAAGCGCGAGCTCGCGAAGGTCGTCTATCCATCGGATGGCAAGCTGCTCGGTGACTGGAAGGAAGGCAGGAAGGTCGCCAACAACGGGCGTGGCGGGCAATTCTCCGACCCCGAAGGCACCGTCGCCGGTGGCAACTGCTATGCCTGCCATCAACTCGAACTGGCCGAAGTCAGCTACGGCACGCTTGGACCGAGCCTGATGAACTACGGCAAGGACCGGAAGTACGATCCGGAAGAGGCAAAGAACGCCTTCACCAAGATCTACAACTCGCAAGCTGTGGTGCCCTGCTCCAACATGCCGCGCTTCGGCGCGAACAAGGTGCTGACCGAGCAGCAGATCAAGGATCTGGTAGCGCTGCTGTTCGATCCGGCATCGCCGGTCAACAAGTAGGGCGCCGACCGTGAAGCGTACAACGCGGCTGCGGACGGTCCTTGCAGGCTTGGCCGCAGCGACGTTGCTTGTGAGTCCAGCATCCGCCCAGGACGCGACCGTCACCTACAAGACGCTCAGTCCCGAAGTGGCGCTGGAGCTGGCGCGTGCGACGCTCGCCGATTGCCAGAAGCGCGGCTATCAGGTCGCCGTTGCGGTTGCCGATCGCTTCGGCACGCCGCAGGTGATGCTGCGCGACCGCTTTGCCGGATCGCACACACCGGCAACGGCTTCGGGGAAAGCCTGGACGGCGGCGACGTTCCGTACCAGCACCACCGAACTCAACGCGATCAGCCAACCCGGCATGCCGCAAGCCGGCCTGCGCAATCTGCCGAATGTCGTGATCATCGGCGGTGGTATCACCGTCGAGGCAGGCGGATCGTTGCTCGGCGCGGTCGGCGTATCCGGCGCGCCCGGTGGCGATGCGGACGAGGCCTGCGCCAAGGCAGGCGTTGCCGCGATCAAGGACAAGCTGGATTTCTAGTTTCAGGGTCGGCGGTCAGGCCTGCTTCTTCAGCCAGTCCGGAAACGGCGCGGACTCATAACCCTTCTCGCGCACGTAGCGGAACATAGCGAGGAAAGCCGCCGGCTCAAGCAGCCCCGGCATGCGCGTAACTTCCCGCGCCTGTCCCTTCAGCGCCGCAAGGCCGGATGTACTTTCCGGAAAAAACTGGATCGTCGGCGTGAAGCGAACGCCGTAGCTTTCGCCGAGCGCCTTCTCGCCACGCTTGCTGCCGTCGAAGTCGGTGACGACGCGCGAGCCGATATGGTTGAGGTGGAGAATCTCGAAGTTATCGCGAACGTAGCCCTCGATCTTCGGATCGAGCATGTGGACTTCGTGCATGCGCTTGCAGGACGGACACCCCTTCAAGCCCCACATGATCGCGAAGCGCTTTCGCTTCGCGGTCGCACCCGCAAGATCCTCGGGCAGATCGAGGAAGCTCTCGAGATACCAGTCCATATGGTAGAGGCCGTCCTCGCCGAGCTTCGGCGCGGCAGCCTGCGCCGCGCCTGCCCGCAAACCCAGCAAGCCGAGACCCACCGTCGCGATCGCATTTCGTCGTGTCAGCACGCGTGCCTCCCGTTGCCAGTACCGCCGATCTGAAGTTCCTGCACCGCATGCTGCGAGTCATCATCAGGAACGTCAGATCGAACACATCTCATCCGATCGACCCGAACACCGGAAAGGTTTCGAGAAGCCATCCGGCGATGCGCGGCATCGATCCAGTCAAAAACAGGACTCCTGTCAAAACAAGAGCAGAGCCGATCACCTTCTCGACAACGTTCATGTGCGGGCGCAGCCGCGCCATCCACCTGACGAACACGCCGGAGAACAGCGATGCCAGCATGAACGGAATGCCGATACCGAGCGCATAGGCGCCGAGCAGCAGCGCGCCCCTGCCCGCCGAACCCTCGACACCTGCGACGACCAGGATCGCGGCGAGCACCGGCCCGACGCACGGCGTCCAGCCAAACGCAAAGGCGAGCCCGACCAGATAAGCACCGAAGAAGCCCGCAGGCTTGCGCACGTCATGGAAGCGCGCCTCGCGAAACAAGAGGCCGATCCTGAACACGCCGAGGAAATGCAACCCGAGCACCAGAATGATGACGCCGGCGATGATGCCAAGCGTCTCGAAATGCGCGGTCACGGCCTTGCCGATCAGCGAGGCGGATGCGCCGAGCGCGATGAACACCGTGGCGAAGCCAAGGACGAAGGCAAAGGACAGCGCGACGACGCGCCAGTTCGGCCGATAGCCCTGCGTTTCGCTTTCGCGCGTCAGGTCATCAAGGCTGATCCCGGCCAGAAAGCACAGGTACGGCGGCACGAGCGGCAGCACGCACGGCGACAGGAAGGACAAAACCCCCGCCCCGACCGCGCCCATCATGGAAATTGAGGAAACCACCGTTTTCTCGGCTCTGGCGAAAACATTCGAATTTGTATATATGTATCACATGTCCGGACGGAAGCTTGCAACAGCCTTCGGTTTTTTCGTTGCGCTGGCGATTGTTCTGTCGCCGGCGCTCGCGCGCGCCTCCGAACTCGTGATGTTCGAGCGCACGAGCTGCATCTGGTGTCAGCGCTGGGATCGCGACATCGGCGCGATCTACGACAAGACGCAGGAATCGAAGCTGCTTCCGCTGCGCCGCGTCAATCTCGATCGCCGGGAGACGGGCAATATCCAGCTCGCCGGACCCGTGCTGTTCACGCCGACCTTCGTGGTGGTGGATAACGGCCGTGAGATCGGCCGCATCACCGGCTACATGAGCGAAGATTCCTTCTGGGGCCTGCTCGGCACCTACGCCGACAAGCTTCGCATTCCACGCGATGCCAACCGCATCTGATCTCTCGAACCCGAAGCGCTGACCATGGCCTCGATCCTCTCCTCCGATCTCGAAGACGAACTGCAGCACGGCGCGGAGTATTCGCCCGAGCTCGATCAGTTGATGCGCAAAGCCAGGAAGGCCAGCAATTTCCTGAAGGCGCTGTCGCACGAGAACCGGCTGCTGCTGCTGTGCCTGCTTGCCGAGCGTGAGCGCTCGGTGACGGAGCTCGAAAACATCCTCTCGCTGAGGCAGTCGGCCGTGTCGCAGCAGCTCGCGCGATTGCGCTACGACGGCATGGTCGATACGCGCCGCGACGGCAAGACGATCTACTACAGCCTTGCCAACGACGATGTGCGCCGGGTGATCTCGGTCGTCTACGATATCTTCTGTGCGCCGGAAACACAGGCCGCCAAGAAATAACTGTCGCATAACGACAAGAACGGAGACACCGGCGCTTACCGGACAACTCCGCGATAGCCCGGGAGATACGCTTGCAGAACGTGTCTGCATGGCTGCCGGCCCTCAGTGGCCTTTTGATCGGCGCCGCCGCTGGCTTTGCCGTGCGCCATGCGAAGCTTTGTTCGTTCGGAGCCATCGAGGATGTCGTCGCGGGTGGCGACAGCCGCCGCCTGCGCATCTTCGGGCTTGCGCTCGGCATTGCGATCCTTGGCACGCAGGCGCTGATCATCGGCGGCTATTTCAATCCCGAGTTATCCGCTTACGTGCCCACAGCATTGCCTATCGCTGCAATCGTGATCGGCAGCGTTCTGTTTGGCCTCGGAATGGCGATGGTCGGCACATGCGGGTTCGGATCGCTCATCCGGCTCGGCGCAGGCGATCTGCGCAGCCTGATCGTGGTCATTGTCCTCGGCGCGGCTGCCTACGCGACGCTGCGGGGCGCCCTCGCCGGATTTCGGATCGGATTTCTGGAAAGTTTCGCGATCGCCATGCCGGATGGAGTTCGCTCCGATGGAGCGACGTTGGTGTCACGGGCATTCGGTTTCGACATGCGCGTCGTGATTGCGCTCTTGGCCGGCACCGGGCTTTGCTGGCTGGCGCTGGGCGACCGCAGGCTCCGGCGCACGCCGCGGCTGTTGTCTGCGGGGTTTGTCCTGGGCATTGCCGTCGTTGCAGGATGGATTGTGACGACGTCATTCAGCGACGACTTCAGCGGGCCGTCGCGCCCGCAAAGTCTCACGTTCGTCTCGACCATCGGCAAGGCACTCTACGCCGGACTGATGAACGCCACGAGCTTCGCGGACTTCGGCGTCGGCAGCGTTTTCGGCGTCGTGATCGGATCGTGGCTGGCTGCGAAGAATGCCGACGAGTTTCGCTGGGAAGCGTTCGACGACGATCACGAGATGCGGCGCCATCTCCTCGGCGCGACGCTGATGGGCTTCGGCGGCACCATTGCGCTCGGATGCACCTTCGGGCAGGGCCTGTCCGGCCTCTCGACGCTGTCGCTCACCGCTATGCTGACGGTGGCGGCGATCATCTTCGGCTGTCTGTGGGGGATCAGGTATTTCGAAG
>JBEIPX010000460.1:0-2829 GCA_040376815.1 Bradyrhizobiaceae bacterium | reverse complement strand
GGTACTGTTCGCGAGGCCGGTGGTCCGGTTGAGCATCGGCCTGGCTATGACCTGACGTTCTCGGCTCCGAAGTCCGTCACCTTGATCGCCGAGCTGGGCGGGGACAAGGCGGTCATCGAGGCGCACCAGCGTGCGGTTCGGTCGGCTCTCGGCTGGGTTGAATCGAACGTCGCGGCGACGCGCGTGAAGTCCGGCGGCGAGATCCGTCGCGAGAACACCGGCAACCTGGTCATCGCGACGTTTCAGCACGATACGAATCGCAACCACGATCCGCAGTTGCACACACATAGCGTGGTCATCAATGCCACTCAACGTGACGACGGAAAATGGCGGTCGCTCGATGGCAAGGCGTTCTTCGAGTCGCAATCGGCGAGCACTGCGGTCTACCGTTCGGCTCTGGCGCTGGAACTGCAACGACTGGGATACCAGCTCGACACCGAGGGTCGCGACGGCAGCTTCGAGATCGCGGGGGTGTCGGCCGAGGCGATTGCCGAGTTCTCGACCCGGCGGGCAGAGATCAAGGCGTCATTGAAGGATCGCGGGCTTGGGCCGGAGGCTTCGGATCAGGCGGCGTTGATGACGCGGCACGCGAAGACGGTCGAGGACCGCGCGGCGCTCGGAAAGGGATGGGATGTTCGCGCAGCGTCAATCGGCTTCGATCCGCAGTCGATCATCGCCGAGGCGCGGGAGCGCGGCGATCAGACGAATCCGCTCAATGCTTCCGAGGCGCGCAAGGCGTTGCAGTCCGCGATCACGAGGCTATCTGACCAAGAAGCGGCCTTCACGCACGCGAACCTGCTTGCGTGGACGCTGGCCGGGGCTGTCGGGCGGCTGTCGGTTACCGATGCGGAGCGGCTGATTGCTTCGGAGAAGGCCGCTGGCCGTCTTCACGATGCGCAGCTCGGGCCGCAGCGCGGTTACGTCACGCTGTCGTCATTGCAACAGGAAGAGCGTATCCAGGCGTCGCTTGTGTCGGGCCGCGATGCGGTTCCCGCTGCGTACAGCGCCGATGAGGCGAGCCGGTTGCTGGCTTCACTGCCCGAGCGTCGGCAGCGCGAAGCCGATGCGGCCAGAAATGAAGCGCTGTGGCGCGGCGACTCCGCAGAAGCGGTCGCTGCGATCCGCTCCGGCGTGCTGAACTCCGGCCAGACGCAGGCGGTGCAGATGATTCTTAGTGGTTCGGATCGGATCGTCGGCGTGCTCGGACGGCCGGGAACCGGCAAGACGTACATGCTGGGCGAGGCTCGGCAGTTGCTCGCCGAGAAGGGCCTGAACATGGTCGGCATGGCGATGAACGCCGAAGCCGCCAGGCAGCTCGCATCGAGTGCGGGTATCGAGTCGCACACGATTTCGCGTCACCTGAAGACGCTCGGCGAGGACGCTGCGCGGCTGCGCAGCGCCGATCCGAAGCGTGCGGCAGAGATCCGCGCGAGTTACGCGAAACAGGTGTGGGTCGTGGACGAGGCCAGCCAGGTCAACAACCAGAAGATGCGCGGCCTCACGACGCTTGCCGAGAAGCTCGGTGCGCGCCTGGTGCTGGTCGGCGATCCTGACCAGCTCGGCGCAATTGCGGCAGGAAAGCCGTTCGCACGAATGCTGAACAACGGCATGCGGCACGCGGAAATGGATGAGATCCGCCGGCAGTCCGATCCACGTCATGTTTCGGCGATCCGCGACGTGCTATCGAAGGACTTCGGCTCGGCGATGGAGAAGCTGGCGCCGGAGACGCGCGAGATTGCTGATCGCTCGGATCGACTACGCGCGATGGTTTCGGCTTGGTCTGCGTCCGGCGATGCGCGTGATTCGACGCTGATGCTGTCGGCGCGCAATCAGACGCGCACCGAACTGAACGAGATGGCCCGCGATGTCCTTCGGTCCGAAGGCAAGCTCGCCGGGGAGCAACCGGCGCGTCAGCTCCAATCGGTGTACGCGCAGCGGGCTGATACGGCGTTGGCTTCGACGTACCGTCCTGGTCAGACCGTGCAGTTCCCTCGTGCGTTGAAATCACTCGGGGTCGATGCCGGGGCGTATGCGCGGGTCGAGTCCGTGAATGCGCGCGACGGCATCGTGTATCTCGATGTCGGCGGTCGCCGCGTGCCGTGGGCACCGGGCCTGGTGGCCGGCGGCGCGAAGATGCCGCCTCAGATTTTCGTCGAGCGCGAGACGACGCTTGCGCCAGGCGAGCGGATCACCTGGAGCAAAAACGATTCTGGTTTGGGGCTGACCAACGGCCAGCGTCTGAACGTGATCGCGACGGATGCTCGGCGGATGACGGTGCGGACCGAAGACGGTCGGCGCGTCGAGATTGACCGGGGTGTGCAGTCCGGCAAGCACTGGGAGCACGGCTACGCGACCACGATCTACAAAAGCCAAGGGCAGACGGCTGCTCAGGTGCTGGTCGATGCGTCCAGCTCGGATAAGTCTCTACTGTCACAGAAGGCGTTCCTCGTCGCAGTCAGCCGCCAGACCGATGGGCTGACGCTCTACACCGATTCGGCCGAGAAGCTGCGTGATTCGGTGGCAGAGCGATCCGGCGACAAGCTGTCGGCAATCGACACTCGAATCTCGGTTTCGGACGTGACGGATCGCGCGATCTCGGCGGCATTCCGTGAGTCCGATACGCGGCGCGATGCGGAGCGAGCTGCCGCTGCTGCTGCGCGCGAGCTTCGTGCGGCTGCGCCTGAATTCAAACGACCGGCCCCGTCGCGGGGCTTGGACCTGGAGCGATAGCCATGTCATTTCTGCCCGTTTCCCGGCCGCGACACTGTCGCATGCGAAAGTTCGCATTGGCATCGACTGCACGGCCGCGGCCTCGACCTACGGTCGCTG